>REAG01000023.1 GCA_004294265.1 Cytophagales bacterium
AGCTAAATAGAAAAAAAAACACAAAAAAAAGGTAATATTTATTGATTAAATGTTATTTTTAATTATCTTTGTAAAATCAAAAAAAGGGGGAGTAAATCGAACTTAAAGTAAGTAAGATTCCCAGCTTTTAACTTAATTAATTGCATAACAGCATGAGACTCTAAGCATTTCGCCCTTAGGAGAAATGCGTTTACTTTAGTAAGAATTTTAGTAATTTAAAACAATAGTCTTAAATTCGTTTGCCCTGGGTAAAAAAGGAACACTAACACCCATACCAAAAATTTCCCATTCAATTAATTTATAGTTTGACGATTGAGCGTTTGCAAATATTGAGCTCGCACAAATTGCTATTGAAATAATTGTTTTTTTCATTTTTAAAAGATTTTTAAGTTAATAATATTACAAATATAAAATTTAAAATAAAATTTAAAAATATAACATAAAAATTATCTTACATATATTCCAAAAACCAAAATAGCTGCCAATCCCACCACCATCATCAATATATAAGTGCCTGTAACGCCAGTTTGAATTAATCTTAAATATTTAGAAGTTCCAATAGTAGCGGATCCTAATCCATTTACAATGCCATCAATTCCTGATTTTTCAATTAATGTATAAGAATAATTTGAAATAACGTCTAATGGTTTGGTAATTAATCCGTTGTAAATTTCATCTAAATAATACTTATTATAAATTAATTTATTTACAAAAGATTTTTCTACTGAATCGGCTGCTGGAACTACATTTTTAGAAATATAAATAACGTATGCAGCAATAATTGAAATTAAAGCAACCCCAACAGAAATTCCCATTAATATATATTCGCTTTCGTGTGAAAGTAAATGTGTAGAAGTTTCTAAAAGCATATTTCCACCTTCAAAAATTGGTTTAAGATAGTTTGCCAAATTTGAATTTCCACCCAAAACAGCGGGAACATTGAAAAATCCACCAACTATTGATAAAATAGCCAATATAATCAATGGAAAAGTCATGTTAATTGGACTTTCGTGCAAATGATGTTCTTGATCGTGCGTTCCTCTAAATTTACCAAAAAATGTTAAAAATAATAATCTAAACATATAGAAAGATGTAAAAATAGCTCCCAAAACTCCCAATCCCCATAGAAGTGGAGATATTTCGAATGCTTTAGCTAAAATCTCATCTTTTGAGAAAAATCCTGCAAATGGTGGAATTCCTGAAATGGCAATTGTACCAATCAAAAAAGTAATAAAAGTGATTGGCATTTTAGATTTTAATCCGCCCATGTTTCTAATATCTTGTTCGCCCGACATTCCGTGAATTACACTTCCTGCTCCTAAAAATAAAAGTGCTTTAAAAAATGCGTGCGTCATTACATGAAATAAAGCTCCCGTAAACGAACCAACGCCTAAAGCTAAAAACATAAAGCCTAATTGACTAACGGTTGAAAACGCAAGCACTTTTTTAATATCATTTTGAAATAATCCAATAGTGGCTGCAAAAATTGCAGTAACTATTCCGACAACCGCAATTATGCTCATTGTTAAAGGCGTTAGTGCAAATAAAATATTAGAGCGAGCAATCATGTAAATCCCAGCTGTAACCATGGTAGCTGCATGTATTAAAGCTGAAACTGGCGTTGGACCCGCCATGGCATCTGGCAACCAAGTATAAAGCGGTAATTGTGCTGATTTTCCTGTTGCTCCTATAAATAATAAAATGGTTATTCCTGTGATGGCAGTTATTCCCAAAGTATCAGGTTCTAAAGTTTTGGCAATTTCAAAGACTTTTTCAAATTCCAAAGTACCAAAATTAATCGCTATCAAAAACATTCCCAACAAAAAGCCCAAATCACCCACTCTGTTTATAATGAAAGCTTTTTTTGCAGCATCGTTGTAGGCATTATTTTTAAACCAAAAACCAATTAATAAATATGAACACAAGCCAACTCCTTCCCAACCAATAAACATGATTACATAATTGCTTCCCAAAACAAGCAATAACATAAAGAAGATGAATAAATTAAGATAGGCAAAAAATTTATTAAATCCTTTATCATCGTGCATATAACCAGCGGAGTAAATATGTATTAAAAATCCGACACCTGTAATAATGAGCATCATTAAAACTGAAAGCTCATCAATTAAAAACGAAAATGGAATATTAAAATCGCCAACAGTAATAAAATTGTAATAATTAAGTGTTGTAATTGGGATTTGACTTTGCGTAATTCCTAAAAACAAGGAAATAACAATGGCAAAAGCAATTAAAATCGTGCTACAACCAATAATAGAAGCTACGGTTTTGGGTAAAGTTTTGTATCCTAAACCATTAATAATAAAACCTACAAGAGGCAATAGGGGAATGAGAAAAACGTATTCTAACACTTTTTGAGAATTTTAATCGTATATAATTACCACTTTAATTTATTCAACACATTGATATCAACCGAACGTAAATTTCGAAATATCATCACTATAATTGCCAAACCAACAGCAACTTCGGCTGCTGCCACCGCCATAATAAAAAAAACAAATACTTGTCCGCTACTGTCGCCTTTGTAGGTAGAAAATGCAGTTAATAGTAAATTTACTGAATTAAGCATCAATTCGACCGACATAAACACAATAATCATGTTTCTGCGAATTAAAACGCCCACTATACCAATGCAAAAAAGTGCTAAGCAAAAAAGAATATAATAGTTAAGCGGAATTATTTGTACAATACTTTGCATGCCAAGCGTTAAATTTTCTTATCAAAGTTCAAATATAGAAACAAAATTATTAAATCAAATTTTTAAAATTATAATTTTCTTTAAATTTTTAAAGAATAAATTTTTTTTTCATTAAAATTTAAAATAGTGTGATAGTGATTATTTTATAAATATATTACTCATAGTTTTTATAAACTAGTAATATTTTTTATTTTTTAACAAAATAAAAAATGTAAATCAATAATTAAAAACTAAATCTTTGTTTTTTATAGTAAGTTTTTTAGAATTACTAGCTTCAGTTCTTCCAATAATTTTGGTTTCTATGCCAAAACTTTCGCCAATTTTTATTAATTCTTTGGCAGTGATTTCATTTGTATAAATTTCTAATCTATGCCCCATATTAAAAACTTTGAACATTTCTTTCCAATCCGTTTGACTTTCTTTTTGAATTAAATCAAAAAGCGGAGGCGTTTCAAATAAATTATCTTTGATAATATGAACATCGGATGGCGAAAAATGCAAAACTTTGGTTTGTGCTCCACCACTGCAATGAATCATAGCACCAATATTGGAATGGTAATTTTTTAAAATTTCTTTCACCAAAGGTGCGTAAGTGCGGGTAGGGGAGAGAACCAATTTTCCTGCCGTTATTTTATGTGATTTATTACGATATTCAAAAATAATTTCGTCTGTAAGTTTTTTTGAGCCATTATATATTAAGTCTTTATTTATAGCATAATCGTAGCTTTCAGGATATTTTTCGGATAGATATTTTGCAAAAACATCATGTCGAGCAGAAGTAAGTCCGTTGCTTCCCATGCCTCCATTATATTCGGTTTCGTAAGAAGCTTTGCCAAAAGATGAAAATCCAACAATGACTTGTCCTGCTTTTATCTGGTCGTTTTTGATAATTTCACTTCTTTTCATTCGAGCCGTAACGGTGCTATCAACGATGATTGTACGCACCAAATCGCCCAAATCGGCAGTTTCTCCGCCAGTGCTATAAATTTCAATACCATGCGAATGCATCATTTCCAAAACTTCTTCTGTGCCTTCAATAAGAGAAGAAATGACTTCGCCAGGAATTAGATTTTTATTCCTTCCTATGGTTGATGATAATAAAATGGGTCCAGTAGCACCCACACACAATAAATCATCTGTGTTCATCACTACGGCATCTTGTGCAATACCTTTCCAAACCGATAAATCGCCAGTTTCTTTCCAATACATATACGCAAGCGAGGATTTAGTGCCAGCACCGTCTGCGTGCATAATGTTGCAATAATTAGGGTCTCCGCCCAAAATATCAGGACTAATTTTGCAAAAAGCGTTCGGAAATAAGCCTTTATCTAAGTTTTTGATAGCATTATGAACATCCTCTTTGGATGCAGAAACACCCCTTTGCAAATATTTATCCGTCATTTTTTTGATTTTATGCAAAAATATAAAAAAGGATTATAAATCCGTTTTAAAATCCTATTTCTTGAAATAATTAAATTTTATGAAGTAGGCAGTTTTTTCAAAAAGCTCTTTTCTTTTGTTAAAGAATGTTTATTAATATAAAAATTTATTACTTTAAAAGTATCATGTAAACTAAATATCTGTGTTTTAAAATACTTAACTACATATTTATATTGAGTCCACTAAATATTTATAATTAAATTTTTAAAAATAAACCTTTCTTATTTCCCAAATAGGGAAAAGGTATCAAGAAATTTGTAAATATTTATTAAACTTTATTTAGCTAAAATTGCATTGATTTTTGAACTTTTATTTTTACTTTGTAAAAAAATACATCTATGGAAATTGCTCAAATTGAGATTTTAAATACAGATGACTTTAAAAAAATATATAGTAAACAGTTATTAAATAATGCTGTTTTTACAAAAGAAGTATCCGATTTTTTTATTTCTATTATCAATCAAATTCCCAAATTAGCATTAGGCGAACATTATTGGCGAATATTCGACAATAATAAACCCATTCCTAAAATACTTTCGGTTGGTGGCGATGTAGAAAAAATGCTTCCTACTACTGCAAAAGAAATTTTAAGTTGGAATCCCGAAAAATTATTTTCTTACTTTCATCCTGAAGACTTAGGAATGGTATTTACTTTTATAAATAAGATTTTTGAAATTCTTAATCAAACGAATATAGAAAATAGAAAAGACTATAATTTTACTTTTTATACAAGAATAAAAAATAAAGACAATGTATTTATTTGGAATAGCATTCAATATCCAGCCATTTTTTTTGATGATGATGGGCAGTTTACATTTGGATTAGTTTTATACTCAAATATTAATCATTTGGTAAAACAAGATTTTGAACCTGTTTTAACTGTAATTAACTACTCGAACAGTCAAAATTTGCAGTTTAATTGTTATAATTCTGGTCAATTGATTCAAAACGAAAACATATTTCCAAAAGTATCAAAGCGAGAAAATGAAGTAATCGTACTTTTGAGTCAAGGTAAAAGCAGCAAACAAATTGCAGATATTTTGGGTATCTCTAAAAACACCGTTGATAATCATCGGCAAAGATTATTAAAGAAATTTGAAGTAACTTCATCAGCGGAATTAGTTATCAAATATTTGAAAATCTAAAAAGTGCCTTTAGTGATAAATCACTATTTTTATTTATCTTATATTTTTACTATTTTGTAAAAATATTGAAAGTATGAAAGGTGCATTTAGTTTTATTTTTATTATATTTTTTCTATTCAATTCATGTAAAAATAATGAAAATTTAAACCCGAATTTGAAAAAGGAATTTTGGATAAAATCTAGTTTCAAAGAAAGGGATTATAGAATTTGGGTTTATTTGCCCGAAGGATATAATGC
>REAG01000024.1 GCA_004294265.1 Cytophagales bacterium
AAAAATCCAACATGACCACCATTTTCGGTATAAATGACGGAAATCGCCTTATTACTAAAATCGTAAAAGCAATTTTTATCCAAAAATGGGTCATCTTTTGAAGATATTAACAAAGTTTCCGTTTTTATAGATTCCATAAAATGAATGGCACTATTTTTTTTGTAATAATCTTCTGCAGATTCATACCCAAAAGTAGGTGCTGTAAACCAATTATCAAATTGAAGTAAACTTTTAATGTATTTATGATTTTTATAATCAAAATTAGGAAACTTATTTTTCTTTGCCAATACTTTGTTTATCAATGATTTTAGAAATCTATTTTGATAAAATTTATTTTCATTTTTATTTAATTGATTAGAACAAGCTAATAAATCGAGAGGAGCAGAAATTGCTACACATTTTTTTATTATTGGATTAATTTCACAAGGCTTTTCTCCAATATATTTAAGAACCAAATTTGCTCCCAAACTATATCCAACGAGTGATGCTGATTCATAAGATTTATTACTTAAAAAATAATTTATTACAAAATCAATATCATCCGTTTTTCCGCTATGATAGGATTTAAAAGTTAAGTTGTTTTCTCCACTGCAACCTCTCAAATTTATGGCACAAATATCACAATTTAATTTTGATAATTTTTTAGCTAATCGTTTGATAAAATGGGCTTTAAAATTTCCTTCTAAACCATGAATTAAGAAAATAATTTTTGAATTATTACCTAAAATTGTATCACAATCAATAAAATCTAAGTCGGGGAGTGGTAAACGAATTCGATTGTAATTAATAGGTATAAATTTACCTAATATTACAGGTAAAATAGTTTGGATATGTTTATTTTTAAGTAAAAAATAAGGACTGAAATTGTGATTTTTGATAGAATGTTTTTATATATTCAAATATAAATATTTTGGTCTATTTTAATTTATTTTTCACAAAAAATTGGATAATAAAAAATATGCACATAGTTTTGCATCAAATTTTAGGGGTGTCTGTTTTCAACCAGACTGAGATTATACCCTTTGAACCTGATGAGGATAATGCCTACGAAGGGAAAAAGCCAACATAAATGTTAGGTGCATATTTACTATGTACAATCATTTGTTATTCTCAAATCTCTCTGATTTTATTGTTCTTTTTAAACATTAAAACAACAGAGTTATGTTATTTACAACTTTATTACAGGTTTCATTAGTATCAACTTTTCCCGTTGATTCTATTCCATTATTACGAGATTCTCTTAGGCAGGACGTAATCATTACTGCCATTCGTTCTTCTGAAAATGCACCATTCACACAATCAATTTTAAATAAAAAAGCCATTGAATCCAATTATCATGGAGCGGATTTGCCTTATGTTCTACACGAATCGCCCAGTATTATTTCTCAATCGGATGCAGGAAATGGTTTTGGATACAGTTATTTTAGATTAAGAGGCATTGATTTTACCCGAATTAATTTTAATATTAATGGAATTCCTATAAACGACCCAGAAAATCATGGTTTTTTTAGTAATAATTTTGCAGATTTAGCAAGTTCCGCATCTTCAATTCAGATTCAAAGAGGCGTTGGAACTTCAGGAAACGGAACTGCTCCGATTGCAGGTTCTGTCAATTTATCTACTCAAGATGTAAGAGATCCACAATTTTCTAAATTAACTCTTGGTTATGGAAGTTTTGACAGCCGAAGAATTACTTTAGAACACAATACTGGCATAAATCCAAGTAGTAAATTTGGCGTTTACGCCAGAGCATCTTTACTTTCTTCGGATGGATTTAGGAGAAATTCAGGTTCAAATATGAAAACTTTTTTCTTTAGTGGCGGATATTTTGGTAAGAAAGGACAATTAAAGTTTAATGTTTTTGGAGGTAGTTCAGAAAGTCAATTATCTTATTATGCAGTTTCAAAATCTGTTTTAGAATCCGATTATCGAACCAATTTTAATTCTCCAAGAGAAAGAGATGCTTTTCAACAATTTTTTTATCAATTACAATATGATTATAAAGTTTCTAATCGAATTAATCTTTCTGCCATGGGCTATTATATTCAAGGAACTGCACCTAAATTTACTTATGATGCTTTTAATAATTTTCCTGATCCATTATATTATGAATATTATAATTTGCCCGATCCAAGCGGAACTCCATTTTCGACAAGTTCAAATTTTTTGGTAAATTATAGATTAGACCAAGCAAATTGGGGTGCAATGGCGATAGGAAATTATAAAACTAGCAAGTTAAATGCAACTATTGGATTGCACGCCAATAGCTTTAAAGCAGATCATTTTATGGAAGTTTTAGATGCCGATGCTTTCCCGAGCGGTTATAAAACAGGACATATTGCCTATTTTAATACAGGTTTTAAGCGTGAATTAAGTACGTTTTTAAAATTAAATTATGTAATATTTGATAAAATATCTTTGTTTACGGATGCACAAATAAGATACACAGATTTTAGTTATGATTACCGAAAACAACCAATTTTGGTTGAAAGTGGTTCAGATAACTTGAATTGGCTATTTTTTAACCTTAAAGTTGGAATGAATGTGGCAGTTTCTTCTAAAATCAGTGCCTATTCATCTTTTGGAATTACTTCACGAGAGCCAGCAAGATTGGATATGTTTCAAGGTGGAGACTATGCAAGCAATCAAATTACAAAAAATAATATTCCAAAAGCCGAAACTGTAAGAAATTTAGAAATTGGTTTAAAATACAAAAATGAAAACGTAAACTTTGCTTTAAATGTGTATGCAATGGAATTTAGGAACGAAATTGCTGCCACAGGTTCTTTAAATAATTTTGGTTATTACTTGCGTCAGAATGTAGATGAGAGTTATAGAAGAGGATTTGAAGCTGAAATATCTGTTCGATTTTTAAAGAAATTCACTTTTAAAAATTCAACAAATATATCAATAAATAAAATAAAATCTTACAAACAATCTTTTTTAATAAAAGATAGTTTAGGTAATAAAACTTTTGATATTCAAGGAAATGTGGTAAGTAAAGAAGAAACTTTTACAAATGTTACTCCAGTTTTGACACCAAATTTTTCAACTTACAATAGCATTTCTTATCAACCAAATTCAATTTTTTCGTTTGAGTTAATTGGAAGATTTGTAGGAGAAATGTACCTTGATAACACCCAAAATAAGGATTTAACAACGCCAGCTTATTTTGTGAGCGATTTAAAAGTTGAGGTTAAGTTAGAAAAAATCACTAAATTAAATTCGTACATTAGATTGTCCGTAAATAATATTTTTGATACAAAATATTACACTTCAGGAACTCCAAGCAATTGGATAAATCGCAATACTAATGGAATTGAAACCCGTTTTACAGAATCAAATTATTTTGTAGGTGCTTTAAGAAATGTGATGGTTACGGCAGGAATTAAATTTTGATAAAAGTTAATTTAAGTAATAAACTTATTATATTGAGTCCACTAAATATTTACAATTAAATTTTTAGAAAACCCCTTTCTTTATAGGATGCTAAAAATACTTTTAGTATCCCATAAGTTTAAATTGTTTGGTTTTTGTGTTGGCAGGATTCTATTAAAAAAATTAAAATTTCATTTTTGTAATTTTAAAACTTAGAAAAACTATAAAATTAAAATTATATCAAATTTAAGGTTTTTTTTTCTCGTTTTTCTTTCCTGATCTCGTTTTAGATTTTCCATATTTTAATTTCATTTTTGCACCACGAGTTAAATGTTGATTTACTTTCATGTTTTTCTCGGATTTTTCATGAAACGAAGCACCAACATCCACTTTTTTAGGTGTTTTTACTTCAATAGTTTTCATTACCACTTTTGGTTTTTCATCTTCAGTAAGAATATCGGAAATAATTAGTTTTTCAGGTAAAGCTTCAATTTTAATTTTTTTCTTCATTAAATTTTGAATAGCAGTGATTTGTTTGGCATCATTTTTTGTCATAAAAGTGATGGCAATACCGTTGGCATCCGCTCGTCCTGTTCGCCCTATTCTATGAATATATTGTTCGGGAACATCGGGCGTATCAAAATTGATTACGTGTGTAACTTCTGCAATATCTATTCCCCTAGAAATCAGGTCAGTAGCTATTAAAATTCTTGATTTACCAGATTTAAAATTATAGATTGCTTCAAATCTTTTGGGTTGGGTTTTACCAGAATGAATAACACACATTTCATCGCCAAAATAGTTTTCAAGTTCAAAATAAAGCTCGTCAGCCATATTTTTAGAATCTACGAAAACAACTACTTTTTTCATGCTTTCGTCTGAAGCTAAAAGCAAATCGAGCATATTCACTTTGGTATTAAAATTGGGTAATTTGTAACCTATTTGAGTAATATTCTTTAAAGGAGTACCCGTTGGAGCAGCCTCAATTTTTATAGGATTGTTAAAATATTTTTCAATTAACATCTCAACATCTTCTGTAGAAGTTGCCGAAAACATAATATTTTGACGTTTTTGAGGTAAAAAATCTAAAATATGTTTTATTTGAGCTCTAAAACCTAAATTTAGCATTTCATCAACTTCGTCTATTATCAATCTTTTTATTAATTTGGGTTTTAAAGTTCCATCGCTTATAAAATCGACTAAACGCCCAGGAGTAGCCACCAAAACATCCAAATCGCCACTTACAGCCACTCTTTGAGGGTTTATATTACTTCCTCCATAAATTCCTGCAACAATTAAATTCATATAAGTTGCCATTTTTCTTACTTCATCCACTACTTGAACAACTAGCTCACGTGTTGGAACAACGATAACTATTTGAGGTGTTTTTTCTTTTGAAAAAGCATACATTCGTAAAGTTGGTAGCAAATAAGCCAGTGTTTTTCCTGTTCCTGTTTGAGCAATTCCGAAAACATCGTGCCCAGACATGATAGGTGAAAATGCTTTTTGTTGAATGATAGTTGGATGGATAAATTCGTTGTCTTTCAGCGATTTAAGCAATTGATTATTTAAATTTAACTCCTCAAAAGTATTCATAAAAGCGGTTGGTTTTAAAGCTGTTTTTTTACAAAAATACGTTCATTTTTTTGATTTTTTGTATAATTTCATTAATCATTATTTGAATAAATGAATTTATAGTTGTTGAACTTATTAAATTTTGAAAATATTATGCCACTAATTATATTTAAACAAAATCATTATTTTAAAACTTTCTAAGGTATATTTGCAATCCGAATTTTAAAATATGTTTCATACCACGATTGGCAATTTAGGTCATTTATCCATTATTATATCGTTTGCATCCGCACTTTTAGCCTCCTTTGGTTATTTTATGGCAAATGCAAACAACACAATTCTTACTATTGAAAAATCGTGGTTACGGTTTTCAAAAATTACTTTTTACATTCATTCTGCAGCTGTTATTGGAATTGTGGCGAGTTTATTTACTATTATTTATAATCATTATTACGAATATTATTACGCTTGGAGTCATTCAAGCAATAGCTTACCCACACATTACATGATTTCGAGTTTTTGGGAGGGGCAAGAGGG
>REAG01000164.1 GCA_004294265.1 Cytophagales bacterium
GTTTCTAGTTAATAGAAACGCTTTTTGTGTTATATTTGCAAAGCTGTCGGACGTCAGTAATAAATTACTTAAATATTTTTTTTATGTTAATTTCAGCTTGGTTCTCTGTTATACTTCCTTTTGAAACATTTTTATTTTCTTATGCCATTTTAGGACCTTTGCATTATTTAACTGAAATAAATTGGCTTCATTCAAAAAAGTATTTTTTAAGCAAAACAAATAATATTGGATTTTATATGATATTACTTTTTATAATTTTTGGTTTATGTATAAATTCATTTTTTGCCATTGATTTTTATACACATTTTTTTTCTTTTTTAGAAAATAATTACTTATACAATAAACTTAGAATTTTAAATTTTTCTTATTTACAATTTTATTTATTTGTTGCACTATCTGCAGCATTAGGTTGGGTTTTTTTTGAAAAAATAATACACAAATGGATATGGATTATCCTTTCAATTTCTATTGGAATTTTATTTTATAGTTTCAATTTTGAAAGTTTTTTAGCTTGGTTTGTTTTATTTTTACCCACAATTATTCATGTTTGGCTTTTTACTGGGATTTTCATTTTAGCTGGTGCCTTTAAATCAGATGAAAACTCAGGATGGATTAGTTTTATGTTTTTTGTAGGAATTTCGATTGGATTATTTTTTATTAACAAAAACGTATATGCCTATCATCCAAGCGGTTATACCAAAGAAAGTTTCAATGGTAGTAATTTTCAATTAATAAATGGCACTATTTATCAATTATTTTTCCAGCAAAATATGGATATTCCACTTTCTTTAAATTCTAAAATAGGCTTAAAAATTCAGTCTTTAATAGCTTTTGCTTATACCTATCATTACTTAAATTGGTTTTCAAAAACAAGTATTATTAAATGGCACGAAGTTTCAAAACTAAACTTAAGTGTTACAATAATTTTTTGGATTTTAAGTATTTTGTTATACTGTTATAATTACAAAACTGGGCTTGCAGCCTTATATTTTCTGAGTGTTTTGCATGTAATTTTAGAATTTCCTTTAAATGCTTTTGTAATAAAACAAATTTTTATGCCATTAAAAAAAATAATACAATAAAGTAATATTAACAAATAATTTAATCAAGTAGAAATCTTTACATTAATCTATTAAAACAAGTATTTAAGAAATAATAAATTCATTATGTGTATAAATAATATGAACTACATTTTCAATAATAAACAAAATTTAACTTTATTTGCAAAAATACAAATTTTGTTTTTTTAATTACAATAAATTAAATGGCTTTAGAAGGCAAACAACCACCTTTGTGGTATTCTGTAATTTTTGATTTTTGGGGTACTAGAACTTTGCGAAGGCTGCTTATAAGTGTTATTGCAGTAGGTTTTTACACTTTTATGATTGATTATCTTGAAAATTATGTACTTCATGTAGATTTCAAACCTCCAACTACAATTTTTTCGTTGATGGGAACTGTATTAGGATTATTACTTGTTTTTAGAACAAATACAGCTTATGATAGATGGTGGTCGGGAAGAATTTTATTAAGCAATTTATCAAATAATTGTAAGAATATTGCTATAAAATTAAATTCATATTTGCCTGAAAGTGATAAAATAAACCGTAAATTTTTTGCGGTTATGTTTGCAAATCATGCGTATTCAATGAAAGAAAATTTGAGAGATGGTGTTAAATGGGACGAATTGCAGGAAATGGAAGATGGAATTCAAGAGCGATTATATAAATGTTATCATATCCCAAATGAAATAATTTCAATAGTAAATGAAAGAATTATAGAATTGTATCAATCAAAAAAATTAACTGATCCGCAGTTGATGGAGTTAAACAAACATTCGGACATTGCTACTGATACTGTGGGAAGCTGCGAACGAATTCGGACTTCACCTGTGCCATTTTCATATAATGTGCACTTAAAAAAATTCATTGTTTTTTTTACCATGATATTACCTTTTGGGTTTATTCATGAACTTAATATGTGGTCAATTTTGATTGTGATGCTTATATTTTATGCTTTGGCAGGTTTAGATGCCATTGGAGAAGAAATTGAAGATCCTTTCGGACAAGATGAAAACGATTTACCTATTGATAAAATTTGTAAATCTATTAAAAACAGTTTAAATGCACTCTTAAAAGTATAGGAATGGCAGATAAATTTTCGATTAAAGACCAAAAATATAGCAATAGCACAAGTAAAAACTCATTGCTTTTTATTGTGTTTTTTGACTTTTTTTCTACTCAAACTTTACGAAAAATATCGTATGGTGTTATGTTGATTTCAGCTTATGTTTTTTTAGTTGATTATTTAGAAAATCATATTTTACATGTTGCTTTCAAGCCGCCCTCAACACTTTATACTCTATTAGGTACAGTTTTAGGATTATTATTAGTTTTTAGAACAAACACGGCTTATGATAGATGGTGGCAAGGACGAATTTTAATTAGTTCGTTAACTAATTCTAGCAAAAATTTTGCAAGTAAATTAAATGCTATTTTACCAAAATATGATATTGAAAATCGTAAGTTTTTTGCTTACATGATTGCAAATCATGTTTTTTCAATGAAAGAAGTTTTAAGATATGGAGTTAAGTTTGACGAATTAATTGAAACTCATCCTGGAGAATTGAAAGAACTAAAAAAAGTATATCATGTGCCAAGTGAAATTGTATCGCAAATTCATTTGAAACTAACAGAAATGTATAGAAAAAAAGAACTTTCGGATTATCAATTTCTTGAAATGCATAAGTATATTGACAATATGACTAACATAGTAGGTGATTGTGAAAGAATTAGAACCTCTCCTATGCCATTCAGTTATAGGGTGCATTTAAAAAAGTTTATTTTGTTTTTTGCATTAATGTTACCTTTTGGGTTCATTCATTATTTAGATTATTGGTCTATTTTAATTGTCGGAATTTTGTTTTATGCTATGTCAGGCTTAGACGTTTTGGGCGAAGAAATTGAAGATCCTTTCGGGCAAGATGAAAACGATTTACCTATCGATTTTTTCTGCAAATCCATAAAAAAATACGTATTCACAACTTTAAAAGTAGATTTACAACAATTAACTTTATCAAAATATGAAAAGCCTCATTAAATATATCGCTTTATTACCATTTATATTTTTATTTTCCTGTGGAAGTGCCATGAATAATGATTATAGCAAAGCTACTGCCGAAGGAGATTTGGAAAGAATAAAAGCCATTGGAGAATTAGATTCTGCTAATTTCGATATTTTAACGGACTATATGCTCAAAGAAGGTTTAATAGAACCTGATTTAAAACATTTAGACGAATCTTACAAGGAACTTTTAGAAAAAGCTAAAATTGAATTAGAAGCCAAACAAAAGAAAAAAGAACAAGCCGATAAACTAAAAGGTAATAAAAGTCAATTTCAAATGGATCAATTAGACCATTTATATGAGGCTTTAGTTATTTTACCCGAACAAAGTCATATTAGAAAGGATTGGTCAAATAAAAATGCAGTTTTTTACAAAATGACATTCATTAATCCATCTGAAAAACCGATTAGAGCTTTCAAAGGAAAATTATCGTTTTATGATTTATTTGATACTGAATTAAAATCTGTAAATTTCACTTACAATGACTCTATTCGAGCTAAAGATACAATGAGGTATGAAGCAAATATTGATTTTTCAAACTTAAATAGTAATAATGTATATTTCACTAAAGATTATTCTGATATTCGAGTGATTTGGAGACCATTAAAAGTTATTTATTACGATGGTATTGAAGTAGAATAATAATTTATTTACACTTTGAAGAATTTTTTATTGATTCTAATTTTTTCAGCAAGTTTAATTATTAGTTGTAAGCCAGAAGAAGAAATTCTTACTTCAGATTTTGTAAACTTAGTTTTCAAAAATGATTCAAATAAAATCACAAAATCAATTTTGTTTGATACAGTTTTAGCTGGTAAAAATGGCGTTTTTAAATTACCAAGTATTTCAAAACGATTAAAAGTTATAAATCCGAATAATAAGGCAGTAAAAACATCAATTTCACTTTCTGTACCTGATAATTCAAGCTATTTTTTGTATATTAATGGAAAAAAAACTATGTCTGAAAACGATATTTTACTTCGTGGAAATGATAGTATGTATGTTTTGGTTCAAGTTATTCCATCTTTAAGCAATACATCTTTACCATTTTTAGTTAATGATAGTATTAAATTTATTACTAATTTTAATACTCAATTTATTAATTTAATTGCTTACGGTCGTGATGCTGAATATTATAAAAATAAAATAATAACAGAAAATACTACTTGGGATAGTACAAAAATTAGATTTTTGTATAATACTGTTAAAGTTGCTTCTGGAGCTACTTTAACTATCGAAAAAGGCACTAAAATATATGCTTCAAAAGGAAGTTACTTAGAGATTGAAGGTTCTTTACAAGTTTTAGGAGATACTTCAAATAAAGATAAAGTACTATTTCAAGGCGAGAGAAATGAAAAATATTGGGACACAATTTCAGCTCAATGGGGTGGAATTAATTTTAAAACAAATAGCAAAAATAATATAATACAAAATACAATTATTAAAAATGCAGTAACGGGTATTTTAGTTTCTAATTCGGAAAACAATACATTTTTTCCAGACTTAAAAATTACAAACTCTATTATAAAAAATATGTCCAACAAAGGAATTTCTGCTTTTCATGCAAGCATTACAGGATGGAATATTTTAATGTATAATTGTGTAAATGAGCTTTTATCGGTTGAAAATGGTGGATTTTATTCTTTTTACAATAATACTTTTGCCAATAATTCATTTAATTTTAACCGAACAACTTCGGCAGTGTATCTTTCGGATGGAAAAAATAACATAAATAGTAATCCAATAGAAATTAACTTTAAAAACAACATCATTTGGGGAGAACGTCAGATTGAATACATAACTCAAAAAGTAAATGCTGCCAATTGGACGATTACTTTTGAAAACAATGCTATTAAAACTGATGATATTTCATTGCGAACAAATGGAAATATTACATCTACCACTGTTGATGATATTAATTTCAAAAATACTGAAAGTTTACAAAATGCTGATTTTGGAATTAAAAAAGAGTCTATAGCAAAAGAAAAAGGAGTATCAATTCCGTTTATTTTATTTGATTTAAAAAATAAAATACGCCCCATTTTGTATGATATTGGAGCGTATCAACATTGATTTTTTATTTTAATTCTTATTCAAAAGTTGTGTTATTAACTTTATGATAAATCATAGTTTGGTTACCAAATATTTTAGAAAATCCTTTCACATCCTCACCTGTCCACGCATTATTCATTTCCCCATATTTTCCAAATTTGCTATTCATTAAATCATTTTCAGATTTAATACCGTGTAATTTAAAATTATAGGGTTCAAGCTCTATGTAAACTTCGCCAGAAACTGTTGATTGCGTATCTTCTAAAAATTGTTCAATATTTCGCATAACGGGATCTAAAAATTGTCCTTCATGCACCATCATTCCATACCAGTTTGACATTTGATCTTTCCAATATTGTTGCCATTTTACTAAAGTATGTTTTTCTAATAAATGATGAGCTTTAATGATAATCAAAGAAGCTGCTGCCTCAAAACCTACCCTACCTTTAATTCCAATAATAGTATCACCCACATGAATATCGCGTCCGATGGCAAAAGGTGTAGCAATTTCTGATATTTTATTTATGGCATCAACAGGATTTGTAAATTTTTCATTATTAACCCCAATTATTTGTCCTTTTTCAAAAGTAATGGTAAGTTTTTCAGGTGTATTTTTAGTTTTTTGTGTAGGAAATGCACTTTCTGGAAGGTAAGAATTTGAAGTTAATGTTTCTTTTCCACCTACTGAAGTTCCCCAAATTCCTTTGTTAATAGAATAAGTAGATTTTGTCCAATCTTGTTCAACACCTGCTTTTATTAAATACTCAATTTCTGCCTCTCTCGATAGTTTTAAATCTCTAATAGGAGTAATAATTGAAATTTCAGGACACATAATATTGAAAATCATATCAAAACGAACTTGATCATTTCCTGCCCCAGTGCTGCCGTGAGCTATGTTTTTGGCTTCAATTTGGTTTGCATACTTGGCAATTGCCATCGCTTGAAACACTCTTTCTGCACTCACAGATAATGGATATGTATTATTTCGTAATACATTTCCAAAAATCAAAAATTTAATACATGATTCGTAATAATGATTCAAAACATCTAAACAAACATGAGTTTTAGAACCTAAAAAATAGGCTCTTTTTTCAATGTTTTCTAATTCAAGTTTTGTAAATCCACCTGTATCAACAATGGCTGTATGAACTTCGTATCCTTGAGATATTAAATATTTAACACAAAATGAGGTGTCAAGACCACCAGAAAATGCGAGAAGGACTTTTTGCATATTTTTTTAATATAATTTTTGCAAAATTAATTAACATTTTTCGTTTTACAATATTATAAATTTACAAATTTTATTTTAAAAATTTAAAGTAAGAAATATTAATTTTAATTTATTTTTATAGAATAAAATAAAATAAAAACTACAAAATATAATACAAATTTAATTTCAATTATTTTAAGATTTTAATTACTTAATAAAATTTTGAAAAAAACTAAATTTGCAAATAATAAACTTTTTGAATAAAATTGTAATTAATACATAATAAATTAAATCTAAGAAAATGAGCGAATTTGAAGTTTCTGAAAAAGGATATTACGGAAGGTTTGGAGGTGCTTACGTGCCAGAAATGCTATTTCCAAATGTAGAAGAATTAAGAGAAAATTACTTAGAAATTATCGCTCAACCCGATTTTATTGAAGAATTTGATTCACTTTTAAAAGATTATGTAGGAAGACCAACCCCTTTATATTTTGCAAAAAGACTGTCTTCTCATTTTCAAACCAATATTTACCTTAAAAGGGAGGATTTATGCCACACAGGTGCACACAAAGTAAATAATACCGTTGGGCAAATTTTATTGGCAAAAAAATTAGGAAAGAAAAAAATTATTGCAGAAACGGGAGCTGGGCAACATGGCGTAGCAACCGCTACGGTTTGTGCTTTGATGGGAATGGATTGCACCATATTTATGGGTGAAGTAGATATTAAAAGACAAGCACCTAATGTGCAGAGAATGAGAATGTTAGGAGCAAAAGTTACACCTGCCATTTCAGGTAGTAAAACACTTAAAGATGCTACAAACGAAGCCATTCGCTATTGGATAAATAATCCATCTGACACTCACTATATTATTGGTTCTGCCATTGGTCCGCACCCCTACCCTGATTTGGTTACAAGATTTCAATCAGTAATAAGTAAGGAAATTAAATGGCAATTAAAAGAAAAAACAGGTTCTGAAAACCCTGATTATGTTTTGGCTTGTATTGGCGGAGGAAGTAATGCAGCAGGCACTTTTTATCACTTTTTGGATAATAAAAACGTAAAAATAATTGGTGCTGAAGCAGCAGGAAAAGGTATTAATTCGGGTTTTTCGGCTGCCACTTTAAAGTTGGGTACTATGGGAGTTATTCACTCTTGCAAAACCCTTTTGATGCAAACTGCAGACGGTCAAATTACTGAACCTCACTCTATTTCGGCAGGTTTAGATTATCCAGGAATTGGTCCACTGCATGCTCATTTATACGAGTCTGGACGTGGAACTTTTTTTTCAATTACAGATGATGAAGCAATGCAAGCGGGGCTTATGCTCAGCCGTGTGGAAGGAATTATTCCTGCAATTGAAACCGCCCATGCCATTGCAGCTCTCGAAAACTTAAAAGCGAAGTCTCTTGAAACCGTAGTTGTTTCGCTTTCTGGAAGAGGCGATAAAGATTTGGCAACTTATCAATCTTATTTTAATTTATAATTTTTTTTATATAATTATTACTAAAAAATTATATTTTTGGTAATAATTATTTTAATTATAAATTCAATTTTAATTTTATAGAAATCACAACTTTTTGTTTTATGCAAAATAATTATCTTCAAGAAACTATTTCAAGAATGCCCATAGAACCAGGCATTTATAAGTATTTTGATGCAGATAAAAATTTAATTTATGTAGGTAAAGCTAAAAATTTAAAAAAAAGAGTTAGTTCTTACTTTAGCAAAACACATACGGATAACAAAACTCGCAATTTAGTAAATCAAATTACAGATATTGAATTTATTGTTGTAGATTCAGAAACGGATGCTTTATTACTTGAAAATAATTTAATTAAAGAAAATCAACCAAAATATAACATACTTTTAAGAGATGATAAAACGTATCCATATATTTTAATAACCAACGATAGATTTCCAAAAATATATGCAACACGGAAATTTACGCCTGAAAAAGGAAAATTATATGGACCATTTACGAGTCCAGGAGCCATGCACTCGGTTTTGGAATTGATTAAAAAGTTATTTCAAATTAGAAATTGTGATTTAAATTTATCTCAAAAAAATATAGAAGCAAAAAAATTCAAAAAATGCTTAGAATTTCATATTGGAAACTGCAAAGCACCATGCGAAAACTTGCAATCAGAAGCAGATTATCTTACTGAAATCGATCGTGCTAAGATTATTTTGAAAGGTGATTTAAGTATTATTCGGAAAGTAATTTCTGAAAACATGAAGACTTTAGCAGCAAATTATGAATTTGAAAATGCTGAAAAAATGAAACGAAGACTTGAATTTTTAGAAAAATATCAAAGTTTTTCGCTTATTGCTACTGAAAAAGACAGAAATTTAGCCATTTTTACCATTAAAATTCATAACGATCACACCTATATCAATTATATTATTATCAATTTTGGTAGAATAATTGCTTCAAAAACTTTTGAAATAATTAAACATTTAGATGAAACTGATGATGAGATTTTGAGCTCTACCATCTTTAAAATTATTGATGAAACAAAAGTTGAAATTGAAGAAATAGTAACAAATACAGAAATTGATTTTGATTTAGGTTACCCAGTTACTACTCCTCAACGGGGAGATAAAAAAGCTTTAGTTGATTTATCTTTAAAAAATATTGATTTTTTCTTACTTAATAAAGCACTTAAAGGACCTCAAGAAGCTCCAGTAATAAAAATTTTACAACAACTACAAAAAGACTTGAACCTCAAGGAATTACCTGACCATATTGAATGTTTTGATAACTCAAATTTTCAAGGAAGTTTTCCTGTTGCAGCCATGGTTTGTTATAAAAATGGTGTTCCAAGCAAAAAAGACTGGCGACACTATAACATTAAAACTGTAATCGGTCCGAACGATTTTGATAGCATGAAAGAAATTGTTTTCAGACGCTACGATAGGTTGCAAAAAGAAAATCAGCCTATGCCCAAATTGGTGGTTATTGATGGAGGTAAAGGACAATTAAGTTCGGCTGTGGAATCGCTCAAAGAATTGGGACTTTATGGAACAATTCCAATTATTTCGATTGCTAAAAGATTAGAAGAATTATATCTTCCTGGCGATGATTTGCCTATTTTACTCAAAAAAACATCACCATCTTTGCGACTTCTGCAAAGAATTAGAGATGATACTCACGATTTTGGTGTAAGTTTTCATCGTTTGAAAAGAAGTAAATTACCAAAATCGCCTTCCCGAAAATAACATAATTCTTAAGAATGAAAATCTTAAATAAACAAGAGTTAGAAACTTTTTCAAGACAAATAATACTTTCCGAAATTGGAGAAATGGGGCAGCTTAAACTCAAAAATTCAAAAGTTTTGGTTGTGGGTGCGGGCGGTTTAGGATGCCCAGTTTTACTTTATTTGGCAGCATCTGGCATTGGAATTTTAGGAATTGCAGACTTTGATATAGTTTCTAGAAGTAATTTACACCGACAAATCTTATATTCTTACCAAGATATAGATTTAAAAAAAACTTTTGTTGCTTCTCAAAAACTTAAATTAATTAATCAAAACTCAAATTTTCAAGTGTTTGAAGATGGAATTAATGAAAATAATATTGAAAAAATTTTACCTCATTTTGATATAATTATTGATTGCACAGATAATTTTGAAACTAGATATTTACTAGATAATTTCTGTGAATTTTACAAAAAACCATTGGTTTATGCATCCATTTTTAAGTTTGAAGGTCAGCTTACTGTTTTTCATCTAAATGAAAATTGTGGTTTAAAAAATCTTTATCCAAATAAAACTAGTGAAATTCCTACTTGCGATAGTGCAGGAGTTTTGGGTATTCATACAGGAATTTTAGGATTATTACAAGCCAATGAAGTTTTAAAATTAATTTTAGGATTGGGAAATGTGCTTTCAGGAAAAGTTTTAAACTATAATTTTCTTACAACCGAACAATTTATTTTCCAATATCAATCAGTAATAATTAAAGAAAAATATAAAATTATTTATTTACAAGACTTTTTAGAATTACAAACACAACAATCTGATATTCAATTAATAGACGTTCGCACAAAAGCTGAATATTTACAAGACAACTTGGGCGGAATATGTATTACAAACGATGATTTTGAGCAAAATATCAATAAAATTCAATTTAATAAAGATATTTATTTGTATTGCCAAACAGGAAATAGAAGTATAAGTTTTGTTAAAAAATTAGTTGAAAAAAGATTTTTAAAAAATATTTTTATCATAAAAGCACATTAAATCATTAATTTTATATTGATTCTAATAAATATTTACAATTAAATTTTCATAAAACCCCTTTCTTATTTCCCCAATAGAGAAAAGTTTTCAAGGAATTTTTAATTATTTATTAGACTTTTATAATGTGCTTTTTAGTATGAAATTCTAAAATTTATTGATTTACTTTACTCCAAATTCTAAGCCATTCTGCAACTCCCCAAGCCTGAGCTATACAACCTTTGGAAAGATGCGGAGCATTTCCGTCAAAAATCTCAGAAACTGTGCCAATGCCTGCCTCCGAAAGGTGACTTTCAAAAGATTTTAAGATATTTTTTACTTTTGAATGTGCTTTTTCGCCATCTACATTCAATAAACCCTCAAGATATGCACCTACAGGCCACGACCAAACTGTACCTTGGTGATAACTTCCATCTCTTTGCAACTGTGCTCCTTGGTAAAATGGAATATATTGAGAATCTTGGTAAGAAATACTTCTTAATCCACGGTTGGTCAAAAGGTGTTCTTCTATTTCTTTTAATACTTTGGTTGATTGTGTTTTTGAAAGCATAGAATGAGGTAAACTTACAGCAAAAGCCATATTTGGACGAATAGCAGCATCTTTGCTAGTACCTTCGATTACGTCATATAAAGTTCCTCGTTCGTTAGTAAATGTTTCTAAAAATGATTTTTTAGTAATAGTTGCCATTTTTTTATACGTAGTTGCTTGTCTTTCATCTTTCAATAAAGTAGCAAATTCTTCCATTACACAAAGGGCATTGTACCACAAAGCATTGATTTCCACAGCTTTACCTTGCCTTGGAGTAACTACCCAATCCCCTACTTTGGCATCCATCCATGTAAGTTGCGTGCCAGGTTCTCCCGCAGAAAGTAAGCCATCTGTATCAACTTTTATGCCATATCTTGTACCTTTGATATGCCAATCAATAATTTCTTTTAAAACGGGATATAATTCTTTCGTAATAAATTCAGAATCTCCGCTTGCTTTTAAATACTCACTTATAGCATGAAAATACCATAAAGTTGCGTCAACAGTATTGTATTCAGGTTCTTCACCTACATCAGGAAATCGGTTAGGAATCATACCTTGATTT
The DNA here is from genome assembly GCA_004294265.1 of Cytophagales bacterium. Lineage (GTDB taxonomy): Bacteria > Bacteroidota > Bacteroidia > Cytophagales > UBA9547 > REAG01. The sequence continues at coordinate 11,722 of REAG01000164.1, forward strand.
ACGACATGAGCAAAAGCTTTTAATATTTTTTTTGCATCGTCAAAACGCTTTGTAGTTAGGCAAAGTCCGGGCAAAGAAATCATCGTATCTCGACCCCAATCGGCAAACCAAGGATAACCAGCTATAATAGTTTTTAAATTTCCTTCTCTTTGCACAATAAAAGTGTCGGCAGCAAGTACCAAACTTTTAGCAAAATCATCCGCTTTGGCAAATGGTTTTAATAAATCTTTTTTGCGTTTTACTTGCTTATCAAACAAATCAGAAGCATTTCTTTCAACAGTGGATTGCGTAGAAATTATAATATCTAATTTTTGACCTTTTTTTAATTTAGTAATAAATTCGCCATAAATAAACAAATCTTCCATGAAATCTTGCCCACGTTCGTGTTCAATTTTATATAAAAAATTATAATACCAATCGGGCGAATAATGAAATTCAGAGTTAGGAACTGTAATAAAAAGTTCGCACATATTGCTATAAGGCTGAACTTTGAGTGTGTTTTCTGCAAATTTATAACCCCACCGAATGTTTTCGTTAGATTTGCTATGCCAATGATAATCTTTAAAAGCGATAAATGGTTTTAATTTCAATACAAAATCTTGATTAGCTTCAATTACTTCATATCTTACTAAAGTTGTATTTTCGCCATAAACCATCAAAATTGATTTTTTTAATACAATATCACCAATTTTGTAGGTAAAAACGGGATATAAATCTTGTTCGTAGCTTTCTAAATGTTGAAAACCTTGCGGAGTAATAACGCCATTAAAATTGTTGGCATCCAATTCAAAATTGCCATCTTTATTGGAAATTGTTTCAGCCATTTTATTTAAAAGCAAAAAACGCTCCACAGGCGGTTTCATAGATGCACAAAGCAAACCGTGATACCTTCGAGTGTTCACACCCGAAAGTGTGCCCATTGCCCAACCGCCTAATCCATTGGTTTCCAACCATTCAAGATCAGTAGATTGATGTTGATTTTGTAATATTGTTTTATTTATTTTAATACTCATATCTATTTTTTTATCCGAAAAGTAATTACTCTTACGTGATTTTTTTTTCAACGATTACAAATTTATGGAATTAATTAAAAAATATTTCCACATATAGGTATTTTATTGAAATTCTTTAAAAAAAATACATGATTTTTTTATAAAATAGTCATATTACTTTATGCTTTAGTTAGGTTTTAAAAATGCAATTTTTAACATTAAATTTAAAATATATAAATATTAAAAATTATTTTTTTTTAGAAAACCCTCTTTCCATAACTGTGGGCGGTTGTCATATTATTTTTAAACGAAAAAGACCAGATATACATGTTTTAGAGTAATAAATGCCATCTATATTGTTATAAAACTACACACCTAAATCTTAATTATATCTATTATTTCAAACATTTTAAGAATATTAAATTACTTAAAATTTTAATAAATTCGACCTTTGTTATTTTAAAGTAAAACCTCAAAATGGAAAAGTTTTATTTCATAAGTATTTATTTATTGAAGCACTTTTTTTGTTTACTGAAGCAATCTTTAGGCGTTTACTTTTTTAAGCTTACCTAAAGTTATAAGCCTCGGTAACCTTTCATTTTTGGCAACAGGACTTTTTGTGTATTCAAAATTATTGAATACACAAAAAGTCCTGGTTCCTACAGTTCAAAAATAAAAACTTTTAAAATTCATTTTTAAAAGCGATTTTAATTACTTTAACTAATTGAAACAAATATTAAAACTTGAAATATATTTTTTAATGTTTTAGCATATTTTTAATTTAACATGATTATAATTTCAAATTAATTTTGTAAATTTGCAATCTAAATAATTTAGATTATGTTAATTGCCTTAACAACAACATTTGCTTTTCTTGGTGGGCTTGGAGCTACCGAAGCTATTCTTATATTTTGTGCTATTGTATTTTTATTTGGAGCAAAAAAAATACCCGAACTTGCTAAAGGCTTAGGTAAAGGAATACGTGAATTTAAAGATGCTTCAAAAGAAATAAAGGATAATTTTAATGAAAGTATCCAAGAAAATAATTCAACAAAGCCAAGCACTCAAGCCTAAAAATGAATTTCAACTCTTTTATTGATGTAAAATCTCATTTGCATAGTGGTAAAACTACGTGTGTGAATGTTATAGATTATTTTTTAAAAAATATTACAGAAAAAAACACTTTACTTAATGCTTTTATAGAAGTTTATGAAACCGAAGCAAAGGCTCAAGCGATTTCTATTGATATTAAAATTAAAGAAGGAAAAGCGGGCAAATTAGCAGGTTTGGTAATAGGAATCAAAGATGTAATCAGCCACGAAGGGCATGCATTGAGGGCTTCTTCAAAGATTTTAAATAATTATGTGGCTCAATATAACGCAACTGTAATCGAAAGATTATTGGCTGAAGATGCCATTATTATAGGCAGACAAAATTGTGATGAATTTGCTATGGGTTCTTCAAACGAAAAGTCGGTTTGGGGAGTAGTTCGCAATGAAGCTGATACAGAAAGGGTGCCAGGAGGTTCATCAGGTGGTTCTGCTGTGTGTGTGCAAGCCAATATGTGTATGGTTTCCTTAGGTTCCGACACAGGCGGATCTGTAAGGCAACCTGCTTCTTTTTGTGGTATTTTTGGATTAAAACCTACTTATTCTCGCATTTCAAGATGGGGTTTAATTGCTTATGCATCTTCTTTTGATTGCATCGGGATTTTCGCCCATGATTCAAAGGATATTGCAGCCGTTTTAGAAATAATTGCAGGTGCGGATGATAAAGATAGCACAGTTTCTCAAAAAATAGTTCCAGAATACTCAACACTTTTAAATTCTTCAAAAAAATATAAAATTGCTTATTTAAAAGAAGGATTAGAAAGCGAAGGCGTACAAAAAGATGTTAAAGAAGCAACAGCCCTACAAATTGAAAAATTAAAATCTGCAGGTCATATACTTGAACCTGTAACTTTTGATTTGTTAGATTATTCAATTCCTGCTTATTATATATTGACAACTGCCGAGGCAAGTTCTAATTTATCACGTTATGATGCAGTAAAATTTGGTCATAGAAGCTCAGAAACCACTGATTTAATGTCTATGTACAAAAAATCAAGAGCCGAGGGTTTTGGAAAAGAAGTTAAAAAACGTATAATGCTCGGAACTTATGTGCTAAGTGCTAGTTATTATGACGCTTATTACACGAAAGCACAAAAAATAAGACGCTTAATTAAGAATGAATTTGATGCTATATTTTTAAAATATGATTTCTTGATTATGCCAACGAGTCCGATAACGGCTTTTAAAATTGGCGAATTGAGTGATGATCCATTAGCTATGTATTTGGCAGATATTTTCACAGTTTCAGCAAATATAGCAGGTGTGCCTGGAATTTCAGTTCCTATTGGAGAAGATTCTCAAAAACTTCCCATTGGCTTGCAAATATTAGCAAACGATTTCCAAGAAGCCGAACTTTTGGCATTTGCAAATACATTTTAAAAATAATTTGAACTTTCAAAACAAAAATTTTGTAATACTATTAATAAATAAACTTATATATTATGGCACATAAAGCATTAGAAATAACAGACACAAACTTTGAAGAAATTATAGCCTCAGGAAAACCAGTTTTAATAGATTTTTGGGCAGAATGGTGTGGACCTTGCAAAATGATTGGACCTTCAATAGAAGAACTTGCTGGCGAATTTGAAGGCAAAGCCATTGTAGGAAAATTAAATGTTGATAGCAACCCAATGGCATCTGCCAAATTTGGTGTTCTGAGCATCCCTACGCTATTGTTTTTCAATAAAGGTAAGCAATTTGATAAACAAATAGGTGCAGTTTCAAAATCGATACTTGCTCAAAAATTAAATTCAGTTTTGAATTAATTTCAAAATTTGTTTTAATATTCTATTACTAAACCCCTAAATAAAAATTTATTTAGGGGTTTACAATTTTAAATAAAAAAATAATAATTGATATAATTAAAGTTAATTATTACAAAATTTCAAACAATGAAATATCTAGATAAATTTTTACAAAATTGGCGAACTTCAAAAGCATTAAAACATATTTCGCCTCAAAGTACAGTTTTAGATATTGGTTGCTATGATGCGATTGTTTTTGAAAAAATGGGTAAAAATTTAAAATTTGGTATTGGAATAGATCCTTTAATTGAATCATTACAAAAACCTAATTATCAATTAGTTAAAGGATGGTTTCCTAATGACTTACCCAAGCAAAGTCAAACTTTTGATGCCATAACATTATTGGCAGTTTTAGAACATATTCCAGATGATAAAATGCAACATTTTGCAAATTCTTGTTGTCATGCTTTGAATAATAATGGAAAATTAATCATAACCGTTCCGCATAAAAATGTGGATAAAATTTTAGATATTCTTATTTTCTTTAAAATCATAGACGGAATGTCTTTAGAAGAGCATCATGGATTTGATGTTAAAAACACAGAATCTATTTTTGAAAATAATGTATTTGAGCTTATACACAATTCAACTTTTCAGTTGGGTTTAAATAATTTGTTTGTTTTTAGAAAGAAATAAAGTTTATTATTTGTATTTTGATTTTAAAAAGTATTAAATTCGCAAATCTAAAATATAAAATTATTTTTAATGATTGACGGTAAAAAAATTGTGGTGGTTATGCCCGCTTACAATGCAGCTATAACACTAGAAAAAACTTACAATGAAATCCCATTTAATATTGTGGATGAAGTAATATTGGTTGATGATCATTCAAAAGATCATACTTCTGAAGTTGCAAAAAAACTAGGAATAAATAAAGTTATCCGTCATCCTCACAATAAAGGATATGGAGGAAACCAAAAAACTTGCTATAAAGCAGCTTTAGATTCTGGTGCTGATATTGTTGTGATGTTGCATCCTGATTACCAATATACGCCCCTATTGCTTGAAGCCATGATTTATCCGATTGCCAGAGGATTATTTGAAGTTATGTTAGGTTCAAGAATTCTTGGAAAAGGTGCTTTAAAAGGCGGAATGCCCATGTATAAATTTATTGCAAACCGATTTTTGACATTATTTCAAAATGTGATGATGAACCAAAAATTGGCAGAATATCATACTGGTTATCGTGCTTTTAGTAAGAAAGTGCTAGAAACTCTTCCTTTAGAACGCAACGATGATGATTTTGTTTTCGATAATGAAATGCTCGGACAAATAACTATGGCTGGATATAGCATTGGTGAAGTAACTTGTCCTACAAAATACTTTAAAGAAGCAAGTAGTATTAATTTTAAACGCAGTTCTAAATATGGAATGGGGGTTTTGAGAGTTTCCGTAACTTATCGTTTACACAAGTGGGGAATTTTTAAATCAAAAATATTTGAAGGAATTACAGAATAATAAATTTTAAATTAAAATGGTTTTTGGAAAGAAAAATTATCAAATTATGTTATTTGGTATAGCAATTTTGATATTTGGTTTTATATTAATGTCGCTAGATAAAGAAGATTATGGCTTTGGATTTTTAGGAATTACGCTTGGTCCATTGGTAGTCATGTCAGGTTTTGGCATACAATTTTGGGCTATTCTTCATGTGGATAAAACCGAAACACCTAAAATAATTTCTAAAAAATAATGAGTTATTGGGAAGCCTTTGTTTTAGCAATTATTGAAGGAATAACTGAATTTTTGCCAATATCTTCTACTGGACACATGATTTTGGGTTCAAAGTTGATGAATATTCAAAGTACAGAATTTCAAAAAACTTACTTAGTTTGTATTCAATTAGGAGCTATTCTTTCTGTGGTTGTATTGTATTATAAAAAATTCTTTCAATCAATTGAGTTTTACTTCAAACTTGCGGTAGCTGTTATTCCGACTCTTGCTTTGGGTTTTATTTTTAATGATTTAATAGATAGTTTTTTAGAAAGCACAACTGTTGTAGCTATTAATTTAGTTTTGGGTGGTGTAGTTTTAATTTTTATAGATAATTGGATTAAAAATAACGATGATAATTCAGAAGGAATTACGTATTGGCAAGGCATAAAAATAGGATTTTATCAATCCATTGCCATGATTCCTGGTGTTTCTCGCTCGGCAGCAAGTACTATTGGAGGTATGAGTTTAGGATTCTCGAGACGTAAAGCTGCAGAGTTTTCATTTTTTTTAGCAGT
>REAG01000025.1 GCA_004294265.1 Cytophagales bacterium
TAATGCCAATATTTTTGCCGTCCTAAGGTCTGTAATTGATACTTCTATCAAAAACGGAAAACCGATTTTGGAAAATCTTAATTTAATTGCTATATTTAGAGCTGAATAGTTACAATAAATTTAATCTTTTAACCTTTGTTTGGCATCCAAACTAAAAACAAAGTTTAGATAAAATTATTATTTTCGTTTAAATAATTATATAAGTAAATTTAAAGTATTGAATATTTTCAAGCAAGATCATAATTTTTTACAATACGCTGCTAGTCTAGGATTAGTAATTTTTGTATCGACAATGTGTTATTTTTTTCCATCCATAATTGGTTATAAATTAGTAGCATTGATATTACTTATGTTGGTTTCTACAATCGCCATGTTTTTTAAAATTATTCCCGTTTTGGTTGCCGCCACAAGTTCGGCTTTGATTTGGAATTACTTTTTTATTCCCCCAAAATTTACATTTCATATCAATAATGCCGAAGATACTTTGTTGTTTTTCTTGTACTTTGCTATTGCTTTTGTGAATGTGTTTTTGCGTATCAAAATAAGAGATTCGGAAAAAAAAGAGCGAGAAAAAATAGAAAAAGATAACACCATAAAACTCTATAATACGCTCTTAAACTCCCTTTCGCACGAATTGCGAACCCCTATTGCAACCATTATTGGGGCAGTAGATACTTTAAAAGAAAACAAAGAAAAAATTTCGGCAAGCAACCAAAACGAGCTATTAAATCAAATCGATTTGGCAAGCATCAGGCTCAATAGACAAGTCGAAAACTTACTAAATATGAGTAGGCTCGAAACTGGTATGTTAAAACTAAACCTCGATTGGTGCGATTTGAATGAATTAATAAACTCCGTCATTCAAAAATTAATATACAAGCAAACCATGATATTTGAACCCATCGAAAGCCTGCCATTATTGAAATTAGATAGCGGATTGATGGAACAAATTATACAAAATTTGGTGCATAATGCCATCAATTATACGCCAGAAAATGCTGTTATATCGCTATTTGTTTCTCAAAAAAACAACCATTGTTTTATTTCAGTTTCCGACAATGGCAATGGCATTCCTGAAAAGGAATTAGATTTTATATTTGATAAATTTTATCGTTTGCCACACACCAAAACAGGCGGCAGTGGCTTAGGTTTATCTATCGTAAAAGGATTTACGGAAGCTCATCTTGGAATTGTAAAAGCAGAAAACAACCCTGATGGTGGTGTAACTTTTACAATAGAATTTTCGGCTGAGGCATCTTATATAAACAATTTAAAAAATGAATAAAGCCGAAATATTAATTATTGATGACGAACCACAAATAAGAAAATTGCTCGAAATAACACTCGAAAGCAACGATTATAAAGTATGGCAAGCCGAAAGTGGCAAAGCTGGCATTGTTTTGGCTGCCAATCATCCGCCAGATTTAATTTTATTAGATATTGGATTGCCCGATAAAAGTGGGCATGAGGTTTTGAAAGAGCTGCGTAGCTGGTACAATAAATCTATCATCATATTATCGGTTCAAAATAGTGAAGCCGATATTGTTTCGGCACTTGATTGCGGAGCAACCGATTATCTTACAAAGCCATTTAGAAGTGCCGAATTGTTGGCTCGCATTCGGGCTGCCATTCGCAGCAATCAACCCAAAGCGAATGACTATAAAATGGTTTTCGCAGATCTTACCATTGATGCAGCCGCAAGGGTGGTTTTTAAAAATAACGAACCACTGAAACTTACTGTAACCGAATTTAATTTATTGGTTCTATTTGCAAAAAACGAAGGCAGAGTACTTACGCATCATTACATTTTAAAAGAAATTTGGGGAGTTGGCTCCCAAACCGAAACGCAATATTTGCGTGTTTTTGTAGGAACGCTTCGCAAAAAAATAGAAACAAATTCCAATCAACCGCTTCATATCGTTACCGAAAACGGGGTGGGCTATCGGTTTGTGTAAAAAAATCTTTATAATATCTTTATACATTTGAGCTTTATTTTTATGTTTTATAGATAAACTAATTTGCAATTTTGCAACGGTATTTAATCAATGCAAAACATGGAAAATAAAAACGGAATTTCAAGTAAAATTACAGCCGCTTCGCTATTGGTGGCGATGGGAATTATTTATGGCGATATCGGCACAAGCCCTTTATATGTATTTAAAGCCATTATTGGCGACCGAACTATAACCGAACAGCTCGTTTATGGTGGCGTATCGTGTGTGTTTTGGACGCTTGTTTTTCAAACCACCTTCAAATATATATGGCTTACGCTCAGGGCTGATAATCACGGGGAAGGCGGTATTTTTTCGCTCTACGCCTTGGTCAAACGGTATGGTAAAAACTTAGTTTTCCCAACTATTTTGGGAGCAACTACGCTTTTGGCAGATGGAATAATTACACCGCCTATTTCTGTAGCTTCGGCTGTGGAAGGATTAAGTTTGGTGGCAGCTTTTAAAGATATTATTGTGCCTGGCAATACTCTTACTATTGGAATTGTGGTTTGTATTTTATCTTTATTATTTTTCTTCCAACGCTTTGGCACACAAGCCATTGGAAAATTTTTCGGACCGATTATGATGGTATGGTTTTCGATGCTTTTAATATTGGGTTTGAACCAAATAGCCTCTCATGCAAACATTTTACAAGCGCTTAATCCTATGTATGCCTATGATTTATTGCTCAATTATCCGAGTGGATTTTGGCTTTTGGGTGCGGTATTTCTTTGCACAACAGGAGCCGAGGCTTTATATTCAGATTTAGGGCATTGTGGCATAAAAAACATTAGAATATCTTGGATTTTTGTTAAATTTAGTTTAATAATTGCTTATTTAGGTCAAGCCGCTTGGCTTATGAATCAAGGCTCGGATATGCTTGCCGGCAGGAATCCGTTTTTTGAAATTGTGCCACCATGGTTTCTTATTCCGAGTATTATTGTTGCTACTTTTGCCACCATTATTGCCTCTCAAGCCTTGATTAGCGGCAGTTATACCTTAATTAGCGAAGCTATCAATCTTAATTTTTGGCCTCGTGTGGCGGTTCGGCAACCTACCGAAAGCAAAGGACAAATTTATATCCCTTCAGTAAATGCTATTTTGTGGTTCGGATGCGTATTGATGATGGTTTATTTCAAAGAAAGTAGCCACATGGAAGCCGCTTATGGGTTTTCTATCACGATAACTATGATGATGACAACCCTTTTGTTAAGTTATTTTTTGATTTATCGTCTCAAATGGAATAAAATTTATGTTATAGGCTTTTTGATGATATTTAGCATCATAGAAATATCGTTTTTTATTGCCAATGTAGCTAAAATTAAAGAAAGATGGATGTTTTTATTCTTTGAATTAGCTATATTTATGGTGATGTATGTTTGGTACAAAGCCAGATTTATTAACAAAAAATTTATTAAATATGTAGATTTAGGGCAATATACACAATTATTTTCCGAACTGACCCAAGATGAAACCGTGCCTCAGTTTTCTACACATTTAATTTATTTAACTAAATCAAAAGTAAGGCACGAAATAGATGAAAAAATAATGCAATCAATTTTTGCTAAGAAACCCAAAAAGGCAGCCGTTTATTGGTTCTTAAATATCAACCAAATGGAAGATCCTTATACTTTAAATTACGAAGTTTCGGAGTTGATAGACGATAAAGTAATTAAAATTACGATTAATATGGGTTTTAAAATCACACCAAGAACCGAATTATATTTCAAAAAAATAGTGCAAGATTTAGTCGAACGCAAAGAATTAAATTTGCACAATAAACCCGATGGTAGCACCAAATATAATTCAGAACCCGATTTTAAATTTGTCATTATTCAAAAGTTTTTATCGGTCGAAAACGAGTTTGTAGTCAAAGACGGTTTATTATTAGAAGCCTATTTCTTTCTCAAAAAACTTGGTTTGAGCGATGAACAAGCCTTCGGATTAGATAAAAGCGATGTAGTGATTGAACAAGTGCCCTTGATTTATCAAGCCGTAACTAATTTGAAGATAGCAAGAAATGATTAATGATTGACAATTACTGGCGTCCGAGGATTTCAAAATAATCTCAAAAAAGGCTTAAATTTGAATCCTAAGGGCTATTTATGTGGAATTTAAAAAGGCACCCCCCTTTAGATTACCGAACAATTCTAATTGTACTTTTCTAATATTTACTTTTACATCGGCAATTAAAATAGTAGGATTTATGATAAATTTAAGATAATTTACATAGCTACCACAATTTTTGGCTGCTACTTTTACTAAGGTAGAAAAATCTTCTACTTCTTTAGTGATTTTATGCCAAACCGAAAATAATAAATTCAAAATGAGGGCTATCCAAACTTGTGTTTTGATACCATTTTCACTATCTGATAGAAAGTAAGTAAGCTCAAAATTTTGCTTAATTTGTTTAAATAAAGGCTCAATTATCCAACGGCATTTATAAAGCATACATACTGTTATTGCCTTTATTTTGAATAAATTGGTAATAAATGCAAGTTCATTTCCAGTTTCTGGATCTTTATAGGCAACCAATCTGACGGTGGTTGTTTCGATTTTTTTAGTTTTTTGACATGTATAAGATAGTAATATTTTACAATCTTTAATAACACCATCTTCGCTTATTTCTTCCAACTTAAAGTTTTCTATGATCTCGAATTTACCGTTTTTGTATAGTCTTGTAACAAAACCAATTTCTTTTTCAGTCCAAGCTTGATATTGATTAAATTTTTGAAATCCTTTGTCCATCACTACAATCGAACCAGCAGGCAGTATTGTTTCGGACAAAAATAGCTTCTCGTTGGTTGCAGCAGCCTTTAAGCAAATAAAATTAGGAACTCTTTCACCTAAATAAATTTTTGTAAATGCCTTTAATCCCCCTTTTTTTTGTCCATTTTCGGGAATTCTTCCAGCTTTTTTTTATACACATCGGTAAATAAACTGATGGTTGTCGAATCTATTATTTCTACATTTTTGGGGTCAACTTCGTTATTTACATCTTTAAAAACATAAGGGCTGTCCGAGAAATGTGACTTATAATGGGCATATAAATTATTGTATAATGTACCAAAAATAACAGCATCTCGATCTCTATTTGCATCCGAAATACTGCTTCTGGCAGGTATAGAGCCAATGCCACAATGTGCCAAATTAGTCCCAAAAAGGGTTAAATTTTTAGCAATTTCTCTCAAAGTAGAACTTCCCGTGAGTACGCCATAAAACATAAAAGTGAACTGATCCCAAGTGCTTACTGTCCTGTGAGCTTCATCAGATTTATGCGATAAAACTGAGGATTTGAAAATATCTTATGGAATTAAAGACAAAAGCCGTCAGGGGCGAAACCCATTGCTCATATCCTTATTTTCTTCGTTATGAAGACTGCGTTCAGCTCGCATCATCGCATCAAAACTTACCGTCATTATTTTATTAAA
>REAG01000026.1 GCA_004294265.1 Cytophagales bacterium
TATTAATAATACTTTTAGTTAAATTTTATAGTTTAGATTATTTTATTGTTAATTTTTGTAATAAAAAATAAAATTATAAAAGCAATAATTCCTAAAATTATAGAAGTAAACATTTGAGTAGAATGTAATAATGTAGCACAAACTAATCCTAATTCAGGGGTAATTCCATAAACAACTAAAACTTGTTGAACCATAAAATGATATGCTCCAATACCACCTTGAACGGGTGCAGCCATGCCAACAGCACCAAGAGCGTTAGTAATAAATCCTACTTTCCATCCTAAATTCATGGTTGGTTCAAATGCCATCATCAAAACCCAAGTAAGCAAGAAATAGCATATCCAAGTTCCTAATGAACAAATAAAGAAAAAAACTTTATTTTCTACCTTAAAAATGCTCATCATTCCTGTTGAAAACCCTATAATTACGTCATATATTTTTTTGAAAATATTAATTTTTAATATTTTATCAATATTTTTTATAATTAAATAAATTATTATAATTAAAGTAATTAAAAGAAATATTATAAAAAATAAAATAGTACTATTAATTGTTCCATTCTTACTAGAAATAATAGTTTTTATAAATGAAATTACAACATCGTATTCTATAAATAAACCAAAAATAAGAAATGAAATTAAGCACAAAACATCTACAACTCTTTCTGTAATAACTGCACCTAAGCTTACTTGAATGGGTATAGAATTTGTTTTGTTAAGTACCGTACATCTTGCTACTTCGCCCATTCTCGGGATTAATAAATTAACCAAATAACCTACAAAAACTGCCAAAGAAGTGTTTAAATCCGAGGTTTTATTACCTAAAGCTTTCAAAAGCATATTCATTCTTAAAGCTCTTAAATAGTGCGAAAAAGCCATAATTAGCATCGAAACAACTACAAAAAATAAATTAGCTTTTTTAAACTGATCAATAAGCATTTGAAAATCAATAAATTTCCACAACACAAATATTAAAACTAATGCTAATAAGTAAGGAATTGATTTTTTTAAAATTGAAATCATACTAAAAAATTACTAAAAGAATTTTAAAACATCGTTAAAAACTGCATAAACCATCAATGCCATTAATAATGCCATTCCTATTTTTTGAGCACTTTCGTAAAATTTATCGGAAGGCTTACGTCTTGCAATTATTTCATATAATAAGAATATAACATGACCACCATCGAGAGCAGGAATTGGTAATAAATTCATAAAAGCTAATACCATTGAAATCAATCCTGTAAGCGTCCAAAAACGTACCCAATCCCAAGTTCCTCCGAATTGTTGAGCCATTCCTATCGGTCCACTTAATGATTTGGAAGGATCAATTTCACCTGTAAATAATTTTTTAAAACCCTTAAATTGAATGGTTACAATCGAAAATGCTTTTACAGTTCCTTTTCCTATTGACTCAAGTAATCCAAATTTTTGTGAATTATATTTTAATTCAGATTCTACTTCAAAACCTAATTTTCCTTCAGGGGAAACGGATGCTTTTAAGTTTAAATTTTCGTTATTTCTATTGATAATTAAAGTAATATCTTTTCCTTTTTTTTCTGATAATGCAGCTTGAAGTTCATGAAAAAATGCAATTTTTGTGCTATCAATAAATATTATTTTATCGCCTTTTAAAAGTCCTGCTTTTTCGGCTGCTTTGCCTGGCACAACTCCTCCCACTTTAAAAGTTGTAATTGGATCTAAAAATGAGGCATTTTTAAATTTATTGTCTGCCATTTTGTTTATAAAATCTGAGGGAATATATAAATCAAAAATACTGTCTTTTCTATTAATTGTATAAAAACTGCCTGATTCTAATAAAACATCGGGAGAAATCGGGTCTGAAAATCTTTCGTAAGATTTATTGTTTATTTTCAATATTTTATCGCCTGTTTTTAATCCCAATTCTTGAGCCAATTCGTGTGCCACAATTCCATATTTTGCTTCAGAAGCTGGTAAATAACTTTCACCTAAATAGTAAGTAAGTGCAATAAAAATCACAAAACCTGTAATTAAATTGACGGTAACTCCGCCTACCATAATTATCAATCTTTGCCAAGCGGGTTTTGAGCGAAATTCCCACGGTTTTGGTTCGGAATTTAAAAATTCTTTATCCATAGATTCGTCTATCATGCCATCAATTTTAACATAACCGCCTAAAGGCAACCAACCAATGCCATATTCGGTTTCTCCTTTTTTGAAACTGAATAATTTAAAACCGTAAGCATCGAAAAATAGAAAAAATTTAGTAACTTTAGTTTTGAATAATCTGGCTGGAATAAAGTGTCCGAGTTCGTGTAAAGTAACCAAAATAGATAATCCCAAAATTAATTGAGCTGCCATTATTAATCCTTCCATAATTTATTTAGGTTTTTATTTTATATTTAAAAAACAAAAGTAACATTAAAAATTCTTATTCACATATATTTCTTTTATTGATAAAATTTAATTTAGATTTGTAAAAAATAATGAAAAAATGAATTCTAAAAAATTTGTACATATTGTAAACTTTTGGCTTAAAAAAGAATTATCAAAGGAAGAGATTTTGATATTTGAAAACGGTCTTAAATCTTTAGAAAAAATAGAAAGTGTGGTTTATTTTAATGTGGGTAAGCCGGCAGCAACCGATAGACCTGTGATTGATCGCAGTTATTCTTATTGTTTGCTTACAGTTTTCAACGATGATAAAGGGCATGAGATCTATCAAATAGACCCTATTCATCTAAAATTTGTGAATGATTGTAAAATTTATTGGGATAAAGTTGTTATCTTCGATAGCGAATCCGTATAAAACCTTTTAACATACCAATTTTGAATTTATATAAATATGTAAGTATTTTTTTCATTATTACTACAATTCTTTTTTGTGCCAAAAAAAAGTATATATGTCCTGCTTATAATACTTATTTCATACACGATATAAAAGAAAGAGATAAAGTTTTTATGCCATTTAAAATGGATAGTTCTAGTAGTGATTCTGAAAGTGAAATTCATACAAATGCTACGGATTCTAATGCAGATACTTCAATTCAGAATTTTGATCCAAAAAGTGGAGAAAATTCTAAATTTCAACCTAAAGTCAATAATTCAAAAGATAAATCAGGAAAAAAATATCAAATAAATGGTTTAGTAACTGCTAATAAATCAGGGAAAACCAAGCCAAGAAATATATCAGACATAGAAATGAAAGTTATTGCTGTCAAAGGTACAACGCTGTTTTCGGGAGCTGACTCGACTTCTAAAATGCCTAAAAGAGATTCAATTTCAACCAATCAGCCTTTAGAAAGCGATACTTTAAAATAGTTTTTTTAAAATTTACAACTCAAAATTAATTTCTCATTCTCATTAATTTCTTTTTGAGAATAAAAAAATATTTTCTTTTTTGTTGATTCAATCACACAACTAATTAAGTAATATCCACCTCTAAAACTACAAGATTTAGAAATTACTGTAGCACCAATTTTGTCTGTTAAAAATAATTGCTCTGGTCTTAAAAAAACTAGTTTTTTTTCTATTTCAATTCCAAAATAATCTTTTAATTCTTTTTGTTTAAATGCCATACTAAAACCTGTAATTTGGGCTACATATTCATTTTTAGGTTCTCTATATACATTTTTTGGTGTGTCAAACTGAATGATTTCACCTTTTTTTATTACTGCCAAATGGCTCGAAACCGAAAGTGCATCTTCAGCATCATGGGTTACAAAAATAGTATGAATTTTTTCTTTTTTGGTAATATTTACCATTTGAGTTTTAAGAATTTCGCTATTAAAAACATCTAAATTGCTAAAAGGCTCATCCAATAAAAGTATGTCCGTAGGTGTTGAAATGGCACAAGCAATGGCGGTTCTTTGCTGCTCACCTCCAGAAATTTGCCTAGGAAGTTTATTTTTGAAATCTATTAAATGACATAAATCAAGTAAGTATTCGGTTCTTTTTAACTTATAATCTTGATTAAAAAAACGAAGATGATATTTGATATTTTCTTCAACCGAAATATTGGGCTGTAAATTATAACTTTGATGGATAAGTTTGATATTGTCGTGTCCTGCCACTAATTTTGAACTTGGACCATACACATTTTGACTGTTTAAAATGATTTTTCCAGAACTTGGTTCAAGCAAACCTGCTAACATTTTTAATAAAGTTGATTATCCAGAACCATTTTCTCCTAAAATAGCCAATATATCACCTTTTTTTAACTCAAAGTTTATATTTGAAACCGCTAAGGGTTCATTTTTATCAATTTCGGTGTTTTTAATTTCACAAGTTGTTAAAATTCCTTTTTTGATTTCTTGTGCGTACTTTTTACTAAGATTTGTAACTTTTAACATATACAAATGTAAGGATTTTTTTAATATTAATATAGTTGTAAATTACATTATATTTGGTAATTAGTAGTTTTGATGCCTCTAAAAATAAATCGGAATATTCAAGGGAATATTTTATAGATTTCATCACGTTTAGCTACAGCCTCAAAAAAAATTGTGTTATTTTCTAACTTTATTCCTATTCTACATTTATTAACTCGGATTCTATAATAATTGGTGTAACCAACCATTTTTTTGACATCAAATTTATCAAGATTTTCTGAGGTTTGTATCTCTGTTATAACTTCTTTAATGTCTTTTTGAATGTCAATACTTAATTTTTTTGATAACTTTATAAATCTATTTGAAATTTCATACTTCATTTACCCAAAGAATTCAAGAAATCCAATTTTTCTGATTCGGTAGCATAACCTTGATTATTTTCGTTCATAAGTGCCATTAAATGTTTATCTTCAAGTTCATCCACTAGGACAGTTCGCAAATGCAAGGATTTTGCATATGCTAATATAAGTGCCATTTGGCTTTTATTTTTAGTTTCTATAATTACTTTTTCCATTTTTTAAAGTTTCTATAACAAATTTACAAATTAAAAAAAGATTTCTCAGAAAAAATACTATAAAATGTATTTATTTGTTTTGTAAATAAATAACCTAAAACTTGTTTTTTCAAAAGCGTGACTTTTTATAATTTCTACTAAGCCCATTGCAATAGAGAGATTTGTAACTTTTGAATGTAAGGATTTTTTTAAAAATTAATGTAGTTTTAAACTACATTATATTTGGTAATTAGTAGTCTCGCTGTGCTAATACAACAAATATTTGTCATTTTTATAATCAATTTAAAATTAACCTTTTTAGCCCCCACTCGCCCTCGTTTGCAACGGGAGCGGTTGAAACATTCGTTTTTAACGAATAATACACTTTTTTATTCCAAACAAGCCGTAATGAAATTTCACAAATATAAGGACTTTTTTTATATTATTAACGATAGTGTACAAAAAAGTGTGTAATCCCAAAGAAATGTTATATTTAAAATTCAACCTTTAAATAAAAAAACAATGGAATTTACACACGAACAAATAACG
>REAG01000027.1 GCA_004294265.1 Cytophagales bacterium
CTCGGAGGGGGTAGTTTTTTGAAGTGCTAAAAAAAATGCGTTTCTAGTTAATAGAAACGCTTTTTGTGTTATATTTGCAAAGCTGTCGGACGTCAGTAACTTTTTAGTTGATTTTATAATTAAATTATACTATAATTATGGTAAATAGTTAAATACATTTTAAATGTTAAGAAAGTATAATTTTCGTCTTTACCGGTTTTTAAAACCAAATCTGACCACAAAAACTGATAAGTATCGTGTTTTAATATTGGCATATCTTTACATTATTGCGATTGTACCATCTATAATGTTTACAATTATTCATTTTTTTCAAAACATTTATTCTAGCACATTCATAAATTTTACAAATTCAACGGTTTTTATTATTGGATTTTATTATCTAACCAAACGAAATTATTTAATTTCAAAATATATAATAATGGTTACGGCAATTATAGCCATTGCTTTAAATGCAGCTATTTTAGGAAAAGAAGCGGGTAATTATGTGCTTATGTTTCCGCTTTTTTCAACATTGTTTGTTCTTTTTGATAGTAAAGAAATTAAACACATTACCTGTTTGTTTATACTAATTATTTTATCTTTAGTTTTTATTGAAATCAATGACCATAGATATTTGTACAATTCTAATGTTGATCCTAATTATGTGGCGTTTAGTTTTTATTTCGTAACTATTTTTTCGTTTTTATTACAATTTTTTATTTTATATGTGTTAGTATATATGCAGCATTATTTTGAAAAAAAGGCAAATGAAGGAAATATAAAATTGATTAAAAAAAATAAAAATCTTATTATAGTAAATCATGAACTTGATAGCTTTGTTTATAAAACTTCTCATGATTTACGTGCACCACTTTCCTCAATTTTGGGACTTATTAACTTAATAAAAATTAGTAATAATCAAGATGATATTAATAATTATTTGTCTTTACAAGAAGTTTCTGTTACTAAATTGGATAACACGATTAAAGATATATTAAATATCTCTAAAAATACCCGATCTGAGGTTCAAGTTACAAAATGCGATTTGCTTGAGTTAATTCATTCTTGTTTTAATGAATTAGCATTTATGAAAAATGCTGATTTTGTAAAATTAAAAATTGAGTCGGATATCCAAGCTGATTTTCATTCAGATACTAATCGTTTGAAAATTATTTTTAGTAATATTTTATCAAATTGTATTAAATACTTAGACTTTAATAAACATCAAAATATTGTAGAAATTTTTATAAAAGTTGAACCAAATAAAGTCCAAATTTCAATAAAGGACAATGGTTTAGGGATTGAGGCTAACAGCGTATCTAAAATTTTTAATATGTTTTATAGAGCAAATTCTGAAATTTTTGGTTCTGGTTTAGGTTTATATATTGTTAAAGAAACTTTAAGAAAAATTGAAGGAACTATTGCAGTTTCAACTTCATATAGACATTGGACTCAGTTTGATATAACTCTAAAAAACTATATTTTGAAATAGCTTTGTTATTTTAATAAAATTGCTTTATTAGAACCAAAGTTTTGAGGATTTTCATAATCTTAATTTCAAATTCTTACATAAGCTGATACTCAGGTGATTGCATTAATACGTTGAAAATATTTTTGAGCCTTGCTCGAGCATCTTCTTGAATCATCATATTGGTTCCGTTGCGATTATTCCAATTAAAAACCCAATTTTCAAAACTTAATCCACCCAAATGATAAATGGCAAAATAATTATAACGTGCTTCCGAAATTTGAGAGATAGGTGTGTAATAAACCAAAAATTTTGAAGCAATATATTCAAGTAACTCTTTAGCTAATTTTTGATTATTAATGGAGGTTTCAGCTGTTGCAATAGCATTTGTAACACCGTTTTTACTATCATTAAACCAAATTAAAGGATCAATAAAAGTAAGATTATCTTCATTAAAAGTAAATAAATCATTTATAAATTGATAACGCCTCAGCAAAGTATTGGTATTTATCCAACTTCTATTGAAAAGCGGTGCTTGATAATAAGGTTCATAACCCGCCACATCGTAAGGGTCGAGCAAACGTAAGCCCATTTCTGACATATAATTTTGAATTTTTAACATTTTATCATTAAAAACTTGCGTTCCTGATGTAGGAAATGTTACTTCAAAATATTTAAGCGTGCCAAAAATCAAATCAAGTGGAGATTTTATCATGCCACCCATTTTATCATCATTTATTCCGCTGGCGGCTTCATAAAAATGCTCACTTTTAAATAAAGTTTCTAAAACGGTTCGCAATCTAAATCCACTAGATTTAAAAATTAAGCCAAGCGGTTTTATGACATCGTTTTCAATAGCTTCAGTAATATTATAATGAACAAAAAAGCGATAAATTCTGCGCATCAAATAATTTGAGGCTTCCTCTTTAGCAAAAATCATATCAATTAACTGATTTATTTCTGCTAAAGCTGTTGTTTCAGTTGGAATAATGGTGGTTGGAATTATTTCTGGAACAGGAAATTCGGTGCTTGCAAGTGCTGAAGTAAATGTTTTTTTTGTATTATCGTGAGAGTTTGCGTTTGTTGTCGTACCTTTAATTTTGCCTCTTGGCAATAAAGTTTCGGCATCTTTCGTAAGAAATGTATTATCTTTGTCCCAACCAGTAAAAACCTTTGCTGCTTCTTTAATATCCGTTTCGGTGTAGTTGGTGTAGTTTCCTATGCCAATTGTAGGACCTTTTCCCATCGCAAAAAGTTCAAAAAGTTCTCTTGCAAAATTTTCATTTGGTCTGCCTTTTACATTTACTCTGCCATCCAAAAAATTAAGCATAGAATTATCCAGACATATTTTTTTTAAAAGCTGATTATATCGATTAAATTCAGGTTTAATATTACTAAAATCATTGATTAAATATAGTCTATACAAAGAATTTTGAAAATAAATATCTCTTGCACTTCCTCCTATTTCTTCTTTAGTTGGAATGACGGTATGTATGAAAAAAACGAACTTTTCAAGGGCATTAGAACCGTTATACATCAGCCCGAGCCACCAACATTTAAAATATTGAAGAAGTTCAAAATCTTTCTCATCATCTAAAGAAAGACTGTCTACCCAAGCCGAACCATCGGGCTTTACGGGAGCTAAAGGAAATGAAAAATCGTTAAATAAAGCATCAAGGGCTTGATTTACATTATAATTCGCAAATGTATCAATCTGAGGCTGAGATGCACCAAAAGTAATATGCTTGAGTAAATGAGCCGCTTTTTTTGCACCTAAATTTCCTGAAATTGGATCGAGAGTTGCCATAAAAAATTAAGTTTATTTAATAAATTTAATCATTTTAATTGGATTTATGTTTTAAAATTTACTAAAATTTTATAAACTAATTTTAATTGCAAATGATTTTTTAGTTTTGTTTTATATTTTTTATAAAAAAGTAATAATAAAATTAAATTTTCCTTAAACTTTCACGTAAACTCAAACTATCTACAACTCTTGAATACATCAAATCAAATTCAATAAGGTTTTTCATATAATATTGATAACTATCTTCATAATTAGATTTTGTAACGCCCATTTTCTTAAATAGTTCAGATTCGAGCTTTGCATACACGACTTTTGAAGTATCGCCATACAAAAAAGATTGAGTACTTTTTGTTTCGCAAATATGAATTTCTATCAATAATCTTACCATTTTATCTTCGTCAATAATATGATCAGGTTTTTTACTTGCATTATTGCACGCAAACAAAACTAAACTTAAAAGGGTAAAATAGATGATTTTTATTTTCAAAACAGTAAATTTGAAGCCAAATTAATACATAAATGATTTTATATCAAATCGGAATTGCAATTTTTGGTTTTTTAATTAAATGTAACTCCTTTTTTAACCCAAAAGCCAGACTTTGGATTAAAGGTAGAAAAGGTATTTTTGAAAAATTAAAAAATACAAATTTTGATAATTCAAATCTTAAAATATGGTTTCATTGTGCTTCTCTAGGCGAATTTGAACAAGCAAGACCTATCATTGAAAAAATAAAAAAAGACAATCAAAATTATAGAATATTACTCACTTTTTTTTCTCCATCGGGTTATGAAATTAGAAAAAACTATTCTCTTGCTGATTGGATTTTTTATTTGCCTTTAGATACTATCAAAAATGCAAACGAATTTGTTAAGATTACAAATCCAACAATTGCCATTTTTATTAAATATGAATTTTGGCACAACTATATATTTACTTTGCATAAAAATAAAATACCTGTTTTTTCGGTATGTGCTATTTTCAGAAAAAATCAATATTATTTCAACTTTAAAAAGTATTTTTTACCCAACCCATTGCCTTTATTTTCACATATTTTTGTTCAAAATGAAATTTCACAAAAATTACTTTTGTCAACAGATATAAAATCTACCGTTTGTGGCGATACTCGATTTGATAGGGTATCTGAATTAGCAAATAATGTAATTAATTTACCCAAAATTGAAAAATTTAAAGAAAATAAAAAACTATTGATTATTGGAAGTGCTTGGCTCGAAGATATAAAAGTAATTTTTAATGATAAAAATGAAATATTAAAAGATTTAAAAATCATTATTGCTCCACATGAAATTGATACTCATTCAGTTTCAAAAATCGCAAGTATTCTTACTCTTGACTATGGACTTTTTACCAAAAATGATTTCTCAAAACCCATCTTAATTATTGATTCTATTGGATTATTAAACCAAATGTATCAATATGCTGATGTTGCTTATGTAGGTGGTGCGTTCGGAAAAGGATTGCACAATATTTTAGAAGCCGCCACTTACGGAGTGCCAGTTGTTTTTGGAAAAAATTACCAAAAATTTCAAGAAGCCATAGATTTAGTTTGCTTAAAAGGTGCCGTATCTGTTGAAAACGAAATACATTTAAACGATATTTTTAATACTTGGTTTTTAGAAGATAATAAAAGAGTTGAAGCTGGAAAAATTGCAAAAAAATATGTATTATCCAATATAGGTTCAGTTGAAATAATTTATGATAAAATTTTTAAAAAATCAATAAATTAAATTTTAATAATTTAGCATTTTTAAAGATAAACATATTGATTATAGCTAAAAAATTTTAAATACAGATTTCTTGGTGGAACAAATAAAATAAAAAAACCGGTTTTTATCTGAAAAAAATAATTCATTTTTTTCAGATTTGGGCTTCTAGGTTTTACTATTCGGAGATTTTTTATTTTATTCTATGAGTTCGTTTTTGAGTTTTTGAATCCAAAAAAATACACTTCTCCTATAATCGTGGATATGACACTATTTACACCCTTTTCCCGAACGGATTGCCCAACGCCATCGTTTGACACGATGCGGTTCACGTAATTATGTTGGGGAAAATGTTATATTTGCCTTTTAAATTAATTATATGGAAACTGCCTATTTATTACACTATTTCCCAAAAGGATTACT
>REAG01000165.1 GCA_004294265.1 Cytophagales bacterium
GGTAGTTTCATATTTCCTTGCACTTAATGTTCCAAATTTGAACTAAAAACGGGCTAGGTTATCTACATTGACGTTTTTTTAGTTTATCAGCAGACCCTACTTAAATGCGATTTGACTAATGTTCTTGGTCCAAGCTCTGGCGTAAATATTATTGATGGAAATTGGCATCATGTTTTAATAAATATTACAAATAATAGTTTTCAATTAAATTTAGATGGTGAAAAAACAGGGACTAATTTAATCATGAATCCTGATATTTATTGTGAAAGTATCGAAATTGGAAATCATATATCATCAGTATTTAACAATCCGTTTATTGGGTTAATTGATGAGGTCAGAATTTACAACCGAGCCTTAACCGATTGTGAAATAAAAAAACTGTATGATTGCAATAGTACTTGTAGTCTCCTCCCGTGAGCTGTGCATCAACAGATGGTTTGGTTGCTTATTATCCTTTTGATGGAAATGCAAATGATGCGAGTGGAAATGGGAATAATGGAACAATTTTTGGTGGAGTAGCTCCAACGGCAGATAGGTTTGGAAATATAAATAAAGCGTTTGATTTTAATGGCTTTGATGGTAAAATTTATACGAATGATATTATAAATGTTTCAACAGCAATTTCTATTTCAGCTTGGGTATATGTTCGGAGTGTGGCAAATGGTGAGTTTTCAATTGTAACAGAAGATAATCCTTCAAATGGTCCATTTAGTTTAGGGATTTCTAAAAGTGGCAATTTATTTTCATATAGTTTTGCTTACGCAAATGGTGGTTGGACAGATTATTTTTCTCATCAAACTAATGAAGACCTTAACAGATGGATACATATAGCTTTAGTAGCAGGAAATGGAGAAATGAAATTATATCTCGATGGTCTTAAAGTATTTACAAAAACTACTGGCGGAATAAACATGCACACTAATAGTGATTATTTAAAAATAGGCTATCAAAGATATACAAATGAAATTGCAAATGGTAAAATGGATGATATTTATATTTACAACCGAGTCATAACAGATTGCGAAATCAAAAAACTATATGATTGTAATAGCACGTGTAGTTCACCTCATGTTAATTGTGCATCAACAGATAATTTGGTTGCATACTATCCCTTTGATGGAAATGCTAATGATGCAAGTGGGAATGGGAATAATGGAAGTATTATTGGAGCATCGTTTTCTTCAGGAAAAAGTGGCAACGCATTGAAATTTAGTAAGGCTGTAGATTATGTTGAAATTCCAAATAGCAATAGTATGAAAATTACTGGTACAGGAATTTCGATTGCATGTTGGTTGAAAATAAATGGTGGAGGAAGTGAGTTCCCAAGAATTATGTTAGGAGGAAGTGTAAATACAGCTTACACATTTACTCTTTTTAGTTCTGGACAAAATAATCCAACGGATAATCGTTTGTTTTTTAGACCTGTTACTACTAATAGTACATTTGGTTCAATAACATCAAATACATATTTAACGAGGAATATCTGGTATCATGTAGTAGCATATTATGATGGGGTAAATACAAGGCTTTATATTAATGGTGAAAAAGATGCAGAAACTACATCTATAAATGGGGATTTACTTACAAATGATTTTACAAAAGTTATCGGAGGAGAAATAATACCTCATAGTAACGGATGTTGTATCTCATGGTTAGATGGTGAAATTGATGAATTGAGATTATACGGACGAGCTTTAACCGATTGTGAAATCAAAAAACTATATGATTGTAATAGTACGTGTAGTTCGGGTTTAGTCGCTTCATACCCCTTTTGCGGAAATGCAAATGATGTAAGTGGAAATAACAACAATGGCACTGTTTCAGGAGCTACCTTAACAACAGATAGATTTGGAAATGCAAATAGTGCGTATAGTTTTGATGGAATAGATGATTATATATTTGCAGATGCAAGTTATAATTTAAAAACCTTTACAATTTCGTTTTGGGCGAAAGCAAGTATTGATATTCTAACACTTCAATATCCGGTACTTACAGCATTTAAATATGATTTAACAAATGTTTATAACTCTCCTTTTGTTACTCAAGTGTTAGCTAGCCCGTATCCTATTAATAATCAAGGTCGAATTAGTACCTGTAGCTATACGAATACTGACTTACAAACATGTTTACAATCCACAGATAAACCGAATACTAACATTTGGCATCATTATGTAATAACCTACAATACACAAAACAATATTTCTATCTATATTAATAATCAGCATGAAGGTACTTTACCAATAAATGGGAACTCACAAAAGAATTATAATTTTTTAACTATTGGTAAAGAAGGAATTACAAGTTTTTATAACTCCACTTCTTATAAAGGCGATATTGACGACATCCGCATCTACTCCAAAGCCCTTTCTCAAGCCGAAATCACCGCTCTTTACAACGAGCCTGCTCCTTGCACAACTACGGGGGGCTTAGTAGCCCATTATCCTTTTTGCGGAAACGCAGTTGACAAAAGTGGAAATAATAATCATGGCACAGTTTCTGGAGCTACTTTAACTACTGATAGATTTGGAAATGCAAATAGTGCGTATAGTTTTGATGGAGTAAATGATTTGATAGAAATTGATGGACAAAACATTTCATTAAATAAAAATATATCAATGTCATTATGGATAAAGACTTTATCATCAGATACTCAAGCATCTTTTGCAGGTCTTATAGATCGTTCACATAATACTGCTTTTGGCAGTGGACAAAATTGGGTTATTCAAAAATCAAACACTGTTTCAAATGGATATTATTTTACTTACAATAAAGCAATTGGGCTGAATTTTTCTAGTAATTATGGTGAAACAGCTACAATTTCTACAAATCAAGATAATTGGGAGCATTTAGTTTATACGAAGAGTAATAATATTATAAAATGTTATAAAAATGGACAACTAATTAGTACTGATACTTATAGCTTAGATGGAAGTATTGTTCCTAATGTCAATGAAAATATTTTGATAGGATCTGTAAAATACTTCTCAAATAGATTTTTCAAAGGTTCTATTGACGACATCAAAATCTACGACAAAGCCCTTTCTCAAGCCGAAATTACAGCTATATACAATGAACCACCACCTTGCACAACTACGGGGGGCTTAGTAGCCCATTATCCTTTTTGCGGAAACGCAGATGACAAAAGTGGAAATAATAATCATGGCACAGTTTCTGGAGCTACTTTAACTACTGATAGATTCGGAAATGCAAATAGTGCGTATAGTTTTCAAAGTTCTTTATATCAATCAATATTAATTCCAAATAGGGTAAATAATAACTTTTCTATTTCATTTTGGATGCAATCTTCACAACTCGGAATATCAAATACGACATGGTTTAATGGAAGAGGAATTATTTCAGCAGAATATACAGGTTGTGTGAGAGATTTTGGTTCGGCATTAGTTCAAAACGGAAAAATTCAGTTTGGAGTAGGTGAAAATAATGATTGTAACCCAGTTGGTTCGACATCAAGCTCTAGTATTAATAATGGTCAATGGAATCATATTGTATTGACGAGAAATTCATCAAATGGTTCATTAAGTGTATATATAAATGGAATAATTGAATCCACCATAAATAGCTATACTACTTCTTTAGATTATCCAATTAGAATTGCATTTGGAAGTGATGTTAGTCATGCAATTTTAGGAAGTTCAACAAGTCAAGATTTTTTTTATTCTGGAAAAATTGACGACATCAAAATCTACGACAAAGCCCTATCACAAACCGAAATCACAGCTTTGTACAATGAGCCTGCACCCTGTACAACTACGGGTTTAGTCGCTTCATACCCATTTTGCGGAAATGCAGATGATAAAAGTGGAAATAATTATAATGGTACAGTTTCTGGAGCTACTTTAACAACAGACAGATTTGGAAATGCGAATAGTGCGTATAGTTTTGATGGAAATTCAAATTATATTGAAAGTAACGGCAATTCAAATTTTAAAATCGGTAATGATGGTACTTTATCAGTTTGGGTAAAAAAAGACGTTTGGAATAATTTACCTTTCGTTGATAATGAAATTATTAATAATAATTTCAGTTATACAAATCCCAATTCCATTTATTTATCATTTCATTACTTAGAAGGAATACATTTTAGATTTAAAAATGAACCACTGGATTATGTAAATAGTTATATTTACACAAATTGGCAAAATAACACTTGGCATCATATTGTTGGTAAATGGGAGAAGAATGGTAATAATACTCTAATTTCGTTATATACAGATGGTGTTTTGCAAGAAAGTAAAGTTATAATAGGAAATATTAATCTAAATAATGTTAAATGGAGCTTTGGAAAATACTTAACAAATAAACATCAAGAATGGATGGATGGCTCTATTGACGACATCAAAATCTACGACAAAGCTCTTTCTCAAGCCGAAATTACCGCACTTTTTAATGAACCAGCTTTTTGTCCTGTCAAAATTTGTCCTCCTTTAACAATTACCGGAGCAACTTCTTTTTGCAATTCTTCAAGTGGAAATTTGAAAACGTATTCAGTAAACACAATAACTGGTGGTAATTATTTTTGGTTTTTATCAGGAAAATATATTGGATCAGGAAGTAATATTAGCATTAATTGGCAAGAAATTGGGAATTACACACTTACCGTAATTCCGTCTGATATTTGCCAAGGCAATGCAATTGCAAATATTTCAGTCAATTGTTGCAGTTCACCTTCAATTGTTGAAGCCAATTTTGATGCCCTCGAAACTGTGTGTGGAAATACATTTTTTACGATAACAAATAATTCAACTGGCAATAAATTTCTTTGGTATTTTGGCGAAAATGCTTTTCCTAAAACTTTTTCAGGATATGACCCACCCCAAATAGCATATAAAAAATCGGCTTTTGAAAATATAAAATTGGTTGTAAGTAATAATTGTGGCATGAAAGATAGCCTTACTAAATTGATAAGTATTGCACTAACACCTGTTGCTTTTGCAGGAAAAGACATTAATGAGTGCAGTTTAGATGATATTTTACTTGGTGCTAAACCAATTGGATTATACGAATATGAATGGTCTCCAGCAATCTCAGTTGATGATAAATTTAAGTCAAACCCTAAATTAAACAAAAACTATACTGGCAAAATTTACTTACAAACCAAATGTTGTGGCACTGATTGCATTGGAAGCGATACATTATTAGTTTCGAAATTAGATTCTAGCTTTACAACATTTATTCCAAAAACAATGCAAAGTATTTGTGAAGATGTAATTATAAATGTTACATCAAGTTTAAATAATAATCGATTTTTATGGAATACTGGTAGTACATTTTCTAGTTTAAAAGTATCAGAATCAGGAATATATTCTGTTAAAACTTACAATTCATGCTCACAAAAAACAGATACTGTTCAAGTAGAAATTCAAAAACCAACAGATAAAATCCCTAATGTTATCACGCCAAATGGGGATAAATTCAATGATGTTTTAGCTTTTTACGGATGTTATTTCGAACAAAATCCATTTTCACTACAAATTTTTAGTCGAAGTGGCATAAAAGTATATGAATCAGATAATTATAAAAATAATTGGAATGCAGAAGGCTTACCAGATGGCATTTATTACTTTTTAACTGAAAGTACCAAATCCAAAAGAGTAATAAAAGGATGGATAGAAATTATAAGGTAACCTCTAAAAACCTAAATTAGATTTTCCTGTAATATATTATGTTTGAATAAAAGGATTTTGGAATATCAAAACAAAACGAACCAAATTTAACACATTTAGTGCCAAGTTTGTCCATTTTTTGATAGTTTAATGTTTTAAAAAAATTAAAAGAATAAAATAAATACTTTTAAACATTAAAAATATTCTTATAAAAAGGTGCATTTTAATAGTAAAACTGCAATTAAAAACTTAAATATTTGAAAATATCTTTAATGAATTAGTATGTTCAATAATCTTATTTTAGTAATAATATTAATATTATTAATTTCTTTTCATTTTAAATTTTAAATTTTAAATTTTAATTGAAAAATTGTATATAATTATATGGAAATAATACTTTTTATAATTTTTTACTTTTTTTAAAGGCTTTTCTGTTCAGGCACTAGTTAAGTTTTAGGCTCGAATTTTCGTAAGTTTGTAGCAGACCTTTTATTTTAAAAAACCCTAAAAAAAGTTGGGAAAGCAAAAAAACAACATAATCCACAACTCATTATTAAAAAGGTTGTCCTCTTCGTTCAAATTTCAAATCTCGTAAAGTAGGAGATTTTATGCCGATGGTGGCAAAAAAAGCATCGGTATTAGATGCCGGTAAATAAGTCCAAGTAATGGAAGCTTGCCAACAATGTAAGTCCCTAAAAATACTTATTCGGGTTGTTGAAAGTTGATTTCTTTTGACGTCAAATGCAGTTCCACCTGAAATTTTCCAATATTGGGTAAGGCTAAATTCTCCGTTGAGCGAAATATTGTGTCCAAACATAGTTTTATCTATAATTCGGTCTCCACCACCTTGAAATCGGTTAAAAGTGAGTGCATAGTTGGTCGAAACACTCCAAGGCAAGTTCCAATCCACAAAAACAGGACCTGACATACGTTGGTTAAAATACATATCTCCGCCATCCATTCGAGTAGGAATAGCATGTTTTTTGTTTTTGGGTTTGAAGGTGGTAGCAATGGTAAGGCTGGCGTTTGCTAAAGGGCCAATGCCTCCGTAAATTTTATTTTGAATTTCACCTTCGCTTTTAAAACCTGTCCAAGAGTTGTATTTAGAACGTCTTAAAAAGCCGGTTGTGGTGTTTTCAAGATAAATATAAGGATCAATAGAAGATGTAAAATTGATGTCAAACATAAGTAATCGGGTACGAGCAGTTAAACTTAAAGGCGTTAAATTAAAGGAATCGGCAGCAATATTATAAGTAGTGCTAAGGTTCAAATTATCAAGTAACATAATTTTTTTATACGCAATTTTTGTTGTATCTTTTTTATCTCTTATTTTCATTTCTAATTGATTTCCTAGAGAGAAATTTATACTACTTCTTACTTTTGAGCCTGGAGAACCTTGTTGTCCAGTAAAAATATTCATAGATTTATAGGCTAAATTTGGGTCATAAGCATTGTTTTTTCTAATTCCATTAATTAATACTCGCTCAAAATCTTGAGCAGTAAAATCTGGAGTAAAAGAGTAGCCCACAGTCGGAATCATGGTGTGCCTTATGCCCTCTATGTTCCATTTTTTGATGTAATAAGTACCATAAATACGGGTGTTTACGTTTGCTCCCATCGAATAATCATAAATTACGCCTAGCTGATTTTTAATATTAAAAGAAGGTGCAGTATTACTTAATCCGTCTTTATTATTGGTGGTATCAAAATCCGTAAATTCATATCTTTTGCCATAATATCTTAAATTTCCGCTTAAATTGGGGTTCAAATTAAAGTATTTTAAAAACCGAATGGTTGTACCGATGCTGGCATTTTGAGTTAAAGTCCAACGAGAGTTTCCTAAAAACTTACTTATAAATTCAGAATCAGAAGTTCGTAAAGTATCTCTTTTATTGTAAGCTCTGGATAGCGAATCGAAGTTTGGTTTATTTAAAGGATTGCCATTAAAAGCATCATATTTGCTTAAATCATCAACAAATCTGGCTTGTTGGGCTGGGTCGTTATCAATATTATCATACCAAGATTTATCTGGTCGAAGCGAAGCATAACCATTATTGCTGGTATTAAATCCTGGGTTGTATCTTGTTACCACATTTTGCATTTGGTTATCAAAAAGCGTACTTATTCTAAAATTAAATTTCTTTATTGGCTCTAATTTATTGATGATTGGTACATTACGTAAAGGAAAAATCTGTCGCATATTCAAACCAATAGAAGGTAAAGTATAATCTTGAACCCCCGTGGTGATGCTTTGAGCCATCCTTGCATTAAATGTATAATTAAAAGGTGTTTTTTTGATTTCGTTTGAATAACTAATATTGGATTGCACTTGTCCTTGTTGTCGTTGAGTAACATCGTAAGAAGTATTGGTAAAAAATTTGGCAGATTGATAGTTTACACTTGCCGACAAACGCCCTGTTCCTTTACTCAAAGTGGAGTGTGTCCAACGCAACATAACTGTATTTTGCTGTCCTTGATTTTTGGGATTATCTTTAGTTTGATACGAATCATTGTAAGAAAATTGCATATTTCCTTGAAAAGAATATCTACTTCTATAATCCATTGTTCCGTTCCAAACATTTCCACCTACGGTATAAAAATCGGTTGTTGCTTTTAAACCAATATAATTATTGAGAGCCCAATAAAATCCGCCACCAAGAAGCATAAAACCACGAGTAGCATTATCGCCATAACTGGGCATAATTATTCCTGAAGAGCGTTTTTTTGTCATCGGAAAAATGCCAAACGGAAAAGCTAAAATTGTTGGAATATCATCAATTTGCATATTAAAAGCCTTTGTATAGATTTTTTTGCCTGAAACCATTTTTATTTTTGTTGCCTTAACACAAAAATGCGATTCACGGTAATCACAAGTTGAATATTCAGCATGTTGCACAAACATTACATTATCAGGCTCTTTTTTAACAGTTCTGCCATGAATAATCGCATCGCCTTGTTTGGTAATTACACCTTTAATTTGTCCTTTTTGGGTTTTGTAATTATATTTTATTTGCTGTGCTTCATAATTATCTTTTCCGTCTTTCATGATAGGAACGCCAATTTTTTCGCCCAAAGTATCCAATCCTGTTTTGGCAGTAATTAAATGCGAATTATAATCCATATCAATAGTATTAGCAGTAATGCTTTTTGTGCCGTAATCAACTTTGGAGTTTTTATAAAGCTCGGCAGTTTTAAATTCGGCATCCATCACAATAGAATCTTCGGCTTGATAAAAAATAGTAGTTTCAATATCGCTTTTTGGTTTTTGCTTTATTTTGATCGAATCGTTTTTTTTTGCACTTTTTAAAGTTTCATTTGCGGTTATGTTAGTAAATAATGAATCTTTATTTGTATTTTTGCTTTCAATTACAGTTTCAATATTTTTTTGTTTGTTCTTTTTAAACAAAGATTGACCAAAAACGTAAATAGGGCTTGTTAAACTCACTAAAAAATAAATAAATATAATCGCTTTTAAAATAGGTGTTTTCAGAACTCTAACGAATAGTTTTGCAAATGTAGTTTTAAAATTGCTTAAAAAACAAAATTGATTTATTTAAAAACAAATTTGATTTATTTAAAAACAAATTTGATTTATTATATAACGATGAAAAAATTTAGTATTTTATTTTCCATATTTTTTATTTTTTTACTCTGTTCTTATCATACAGTCAATAAAAAAAGTATAAAAGTAAAAAAAATTGTGATAGACGCAGGTCATGGCGGTAAAGATATTGGTTGTCATGGCAAAAAACACAAAGAAGCACATATTGCTTTGGCAGTTGCGTTGGCGTTAGGAGAAAAAATAACCGAAAAAATGCCTGATGTAAAAGTGCTTTATACTAGAGATAAGGACGAATTTATTGAATTGCACGACAGAGCGGGACTTGCCAACAAAAATAATGCCGATTTTTTTATTTCCATCCATTGCAACTCTGCTCCATCGCATATTTGCGGTTCGGAAACCTACACAATGGGTTTGCACAAATCAGAAGGTAATATGGAAGTGGCAAAACGAGAAAATGATGTGATTTTAAAAGAAGATAATTACAAAGATAACTATGGCGGATTTGACCCAAACTCGCCAATGGCCTATATTATGTTGCAAAATTTTCAAAATGCACACCTTACGCAAAGCATCAAATTTGCCTCTTTTGTGGAAGACGAATTTAAGGAGGGCATGGGCAGAACAAGCCGTGGCGTAAAGCAAGCGGGCTTTTTGGTGCTTTGGAAAACCGCCATGCCAAGTGCACTCATCGAAATTGGATACTTAACAAACGAAGAAGAAGAGAAATTCTTGAAAGACCCAGCCAATCAAGAGGACGTAGCAAATGCCATTTATAAAGCCTTCAAAAAATATAAATTAGATACAGAAAATAATTAAAGAGTTTACTTAGAAATATCTACTCGAAAAAAAATATTCATTATTAATTCACAAAAATAAAATAAATTTTTATTTTTGATTTTCAAAAATAAATTTAATTTTGAAATAAAATAAAAAAAATAATGCAGTCATATCAATTACCGCATTCAGTTCGATATATACTTTTTAATGAATTGGCAAAAGAAAAGGCAACTCAACTTACCGATTTAATCGAAAAATCAATTGATACTGTATTTGCATCCGCCAAAGATATTGCCATTCAAAAAAAACTAGAATTAAAAGATGAACTAAGTAAAGAATTAGCTACTAAAATGGATATCGCCCTAGTAAAAGCTGAGATTGCCTTGGTAAAATCCGAATTAAGATCTGAAATGAGGATTTATTTTCTCATAACTATTTTTGTTATTATCGTTTTAAACAAAGATGCCATTAATTTGATTGGTAAATTATTGGGATTGGTAAAATAAAAAGTAAGAATTTATTGGCTAAAGTTTTTTTGCTTTAATGAATTAGTATTTTAAAATATTCTATCAAATAAAATTTTAAAAAGCATTATTATAGTAACTAAAATCTATTTTTTTAAAATAAATTTTATAAAATAATAAATTATACTTTACAATGATAAATGTCAAAAAAATATTTTAAAAATTATACTATATTACTTATATTATTATTTGCTTTTTTATTCAATTTTTATCATTTAACTTACAAAATAAGCAATCCATTGCGAGAAACTGAGCATGGATTTAGGCAATGCCAAACCGCAATTTCTACTTATTGGCTTATTCAAGACGGATTTAAACTTGCTTACGAAACGCCTATTTTAGGACCTAATTGGTCAATTCCGATAGAATTTGCAAGTTTTCAATATGTGGTTGCTTTTGTTGTAAAAATAATTAATTCACCATTAGATATTACTGGTAGGATTATTTCAATTTTATTTTTTTATGGATGTTTGTTTTGGGTATTCAAAATATTAAAAGAATTGAAATTTAATTCTGATTTTTTATATCTTTCTCTGTCAATTATTTTAATAAATCCAATATATTGCTTTTGGCCTAGAGCTTTTTTATATGAAACAACGGCACTTTTTTTAAGTTTAGGATTTGTGTTTTACACTATTAAATATTTTGACACTCAAAAGTATAAATATTTAACTTTTGCTTTCATTTTTGGAATCTTTGCTGCTCCTACTAAAATAACAACTTTTTTAGTTTATGTGAGTTTTGTAGGATTTATTTATATTTTTATCTACTTGAAAAATATAAATACAAAAGTCTTCATTTTAACCACCTTAATTATTATTTGTCCGATAATAGCTTCTTTTTTGTGGAATTATTACGCAGATTCTTTTAAAATAAATCATTCAATAGCTTATCAACTAACTTCAAAAGTTCATCTTACAGATTGGATTTTATCTGATTTGAATTTCAGGTTTAGTAAAGAAACTTGGATAAAGATTTTGTATGATTCAAAATTTATCATTTACGTTTTTCCTTTATTTATCGTTTTATTTTTCTTGAAATTTTGGAAAAATGCATTAATATGTTTGTGTTTTTGGATTTTACCTTTGCTTTTTTTTACAAAACTTTACTATGTTCATGGATATTACAATGTTGCAAATGGTGTTTTTTTAAGTCTTTTCGTAAGTTTTATTTTATATTCAATATTTAAAATAGAAAAAATATGGGCTTTACCAATTATGCTTTTTATTTTTGGATTTACTACGATAGATTATAAATTAAAATTCAATGAAAATTACTTACCAAGTTTAAATGGCAAATATGATGACATTTTTTTTACTTCAAAAAGCCTACAAAAATACGTTAAACCTAATCAAACATTTATAATATTTAATTCAGATTGGCATTCTGAATTGCCATACTATTCTCAAAGAAAAGCTATAATGATTCCGAGTTGGCTAGATGATTCGCCTAATAATTTACTTAAAATTTGTCAAAAATTACCACCATCCGTGGTTATGGGTGTTGCCATTCTTGGTGATTTACCTTCACAAAACTCAAAAATTTATAATACCATTAAAATTTTAGGCTTCAATCCTGATAACCCAATTGCTTTAAGTGAAGAGGGTTATTGGTGGCATTGGTATTCAAAATAATAAAAGCAGGATTCAACCCTTAAATGCAACTATATTTGGTTAAATTTATGTTAATAATTAGTAATATTTTAATTTCAAAAGCTAAGTTTACAATTAATCATAGATTGTGCCATTAATAATAAATAAAAAACCATTTTACAAATCCATTAAAATCAAAATAAATCAAACATGACTTTATAAAAAAAATCAAATTTAATCATTCATAATTCAAATTTCCCTTATCTTTGCATAGGTTTTAAATAAAATTAGATGATTCGCACCAACTGGACACGAGAAGAAGTAAGTACTATCTATAACTTACCTGTGTTGGAATTAATGTATCGAGCCGCAACTGTACATCGAGAATTTAATGCCACTGGCGAGGTGCAAGTTTGTACTTTATTATCAGTTAAAACAGGAGGCTGTCCAGAAGATTGCTCATATTGTCCGCAAGCGGCTCGTTATCATACGAACGTAAAAGTTCATAAATTAATGGAAGTAAGCGAAGTCATTGCATCTGCTCAAAACGCCAAAGATAACGGTAGCACACGCTTCTGTATGGGTGCAGCATGGCGTGAAATCCGTGATAATCGAGATTTTGACAATGTTTTAGAAATGGTTAAAGGCGTTAATAAAATGGACATGGAGGTATGTTGCACGCTTGGAATGTTATCTCCAGAACAAGCCGAAAAACTAAAAGAAGCTGGGCTTTATGCTTACAACCACAATCTAGATACAAGCAAGGAACATTACGATAAAATTATTACTACAAGAAATTATTCAGACCGTTTAGACACGCTAGAGCATGTTCGTAATTCAGGCATACATGTTTGCTCTGGAGGTATTATTGGGCTTGGAGAAACAGAAAATGACCGAATTGGAATGCTTTTAACACTCGCTACCCTCTCCCAACATCCTGAAAGTGTGCCAGTAAATGCACTTGTGCCTGTGGAAGGAACTCCACTAGAAGACCAAGAAAAAGTATCAGTTTGGGAAATGGTACGAATGATTGCAACAGCACGAATTTTAATGCCTAAAGCAATGGTTAGACTTTCCGCAGGTCGTGTAAGAATGTCTGTTGAAGAGCAGGCTTTATGCTTTTTAGCTGGTGCAAATTCTATTTTTGCTGGCGATAAATTACTAACTACACCTAATCCTGGCACAGTTGAAGACATGGAAATGTTCAAAATGTTGGGTTTAAAACCTCGAAAAGCATTTAAAAAAGACTTAATTGAAGCCTAATTTATACTAAAGAAGCCTTATTTATACCTATTTATGAGCTATTTTACACAAAACGACACAGATTTACTCGAAGTTGCTATTGAATCAGATGTTTATAATTTAGTGGTTTATAATGATGACATTAATAGTTTTGATTTTGTAATCGAAACATTAATTGAAATTTGTGAACATACTCCTTTGCAAGCCGAACAATGCACTATTTTAATTCATTATAAAGGAAAATGTGCTGTGCGAACTGGCAGTTTTGATGTCATGGCAAAAATGAGAACTGAAATCTGCAACCGAGGAATTTCGGCAGAAGTTGAGTAAAAAATCCTTTTTTTTAAAATAGCCTTTTAATAATTTCAATAGATTATATTTTAATGCTTAAACTTTTAATTTATTTGAAGTATGATTTATTGAAATTTTAAAAATTCTTACCTTTACTGACTTTATAAACGAAAGTGAAAGTAATTTATGAATTCTAACTTTAAGCAAATAAAACTGTAATTAAAAATTTAAACACATTTTATTTATTATTTTTGTTATTATTAACTGAATCTCAGTTTTAAAATAAAAACCATGAAAGACAGATTTGGTTTATCACTTACCACAAATAGTTATTCAGCAACCGAAAATTATAGTAAAGGAATAGATATTTGCTTAGCTGCCAACGCAAACGCAGAAAAATATTTACAAAATTCTATAAAAGACGACCCAGAGTTTTCATTGCCTTATGCGGCTTTAGCTCTTTTACACGATATGTGGGGACGACAATCCGAAAAAGACCTTTGCTTACAAAAGGCAATTAAGCTTTCTGAAAAAGTATCAAAAAGAGAAAAAAATCATGTTTTTATTATAGCAAAAATTCTTGAAAACAATAAAATAGTAGCATTTAACTTACTAAAACAACATATTTCGGAATTTCCGCAAGATGCTTTTATTATTTCTCAAATCACAGGTGCTTATAGTGTATTGTCCTTCAGTGGAAATAAAAACTTTGAATTAGAAAGATTAAATATACTAGAAAATATTGAAAAATATTATGATAGCGATTGGTGGTTTGACGGCATGTATTCCTATTCGCTAACAGAAGTAAATAGGCATAATGAGGCTTGTAAACTAGCCGAAAAATCTTTGCAAAAAATGTATCATAATGGACATACTTCACATACATATTCACATATATTATATGAAACAAAGCAAAATTTAGAAGGTGACAAATTCTTACTTGAATGGTTTAAAGATTATGACGAAAATGCTCCTATTGCAGGTCATATAAGGTGGCATCAAGCATTATTTCAATCCTTACTTGGCAATCCATCTCAAGCCCTAAATATTTATTTAACTAAAATAAAACCTTCTATTTGCACCTCTCCAAACTATGGAAAAGTAATAGATGCAGCTTCTTTGTTGTGGCGTTTAAAACTTAAAAATAACAAAATCGACCAATCACTTTGGCAAGAAATTAATGAATTTAATAGCCTTAATTTTAATCAAATTGGAGATCCATTTTTAGATATTCATAAATTTATTGCCTACCTTAACTCTGGAAATATCAACAAAAACGAATTATTAGAAATACAGAGTTTTTATAAAAATAAATCTGATGAAACTAGCGAATTAGTTTCAAATATACTTGAAATTTTAAAAGCAAAAGTTGTCAATTTTAAATCAAATATTACATTAAATGATGTTATAGATGAATTACCTCGCATTGGCGGAAGCCATGCACAAAGAGATTTTATTAATGAAACATTTTTAGCTGTGTAAAATTACTTAAATCAATTATATATAATGTTTAATAAATAATTACTAATTCTTTGATAACTTTTCCTATTGGGGAAATAATAAAGGGGTTTTATAAAAATTTAATTTTAAAAATTTATTAGACTCAATTATAAAACACTTCAAAAATCTTAATTACGGAATCGTGCTTTAAATGGAAATAAAAATTTTGAAACAAAAATAAGTTTCGATGTGTATTTAAAAATGTCTTTAATTTATAATTTATTAGCTAAAATAAAATATTTGAAAATAATTACCTTAAAGCAGAAATACTATTAAATTGGTTTTGTTAAATAAAACATCTATTTTTGACATAGCATAGTTAAAAAGATAAATAATATTATTATAATTTATTAAAGAAACTTAATGTAAAATGAAAAATAATTAGGGAACTCATAAAAACCCCAACCAAACCCTCCCGCTTGGATTCTTCGGTTTCGTAGCAGAAATTGGTTTGGTTGGGGTTTTTAAAAATAATATTGGGGTTTTTAGAGGTTCCCTTTAGTAATTTTTATATTAAAATATCAAAAAAGTATAAATAGATTTATTAATGAAAAACGGAATAAATAAGATTTTTAATATATTATTTTCATTTATATTACTTTTTTCAGTTTCTGTTTTAGCCCAATCAATCAATAAAAAAGCTCAAAAATTATATGATGCCGCTATTTTAAGTCTTCAAAATCGAAAATTTGATGTCGCAAAAACTTTATTTGAAGATGCAACTCAAAAAGATGACTGCTTTACAGATGCACACTATCAACTCGGAATTTTATATAAAAAATATGAAAGAAACACCGATAAAATAAAATTTCATTTTGAAAAAATAATGGCTTGTAATCCTAATTATCCAATGCCTTCCATTCGCAGAATTTTAGCTGAAACTTACTTACATCAAGGTAATTATGAAGATGCAAAAAAATATTTTACTTCATATTTAACCTATGAAAAAGAATTACCTCAATATTTAGAAAAATCGAAATTATTGCTCAAACATTGTAATTATGCCCTTGAAAACAAAAAAAATAAAGTTGAAATTAATGTAAAACCATTATCAAATCAAGTAAATAATCATAAAAGTCAGTATTTTCCGGTAGCAACTGCCGATCAAAAAAGTTTGGTTTTTACCATTCGTGATTTTATTGGTTTTCAAGAATATGAAGATATTTATATTTCCAAAAAATTAAATGGAGAATGGTCACAACCGCAATCCATTTCTGATAATATTAATTCAGCAAAATATAACGAGGGAACCGCAAGCATTTCGGCAGATGGACGGACGCTTACTTTTGCTATTTGTGGCGGTCCAAACCAAATTGATAAAGATTGTGATTTGTATATTTCTTACAAAAAAGGCGAAATCTGGACCGAACCTGTAAATATGGGTGAAACCGTAAATTCGCCTGCTTGGGATTCGCAACCATCGCTCTCAGGCGATGGAAAAACTATCTATTTTAGTTCTAAACGTAAAGGTGGTTTTGGCGAAGAAGATATATGGATGACTCAATCTGATGCCTCTGGCAGGTGGAATTTACCAGTTAATATGGGAGATTTAATAAATACTAAGGGTAGAGAGGTGGCTCCATTTATTCATCCCAGTCTTACTACTTTATACTTTTCTTCTGATTTTCATCTTGGTTTCGGAAGCTTTGATTTATTCGTAAGTTATAAAGATTCTGTCAATTGGAATGAACCTAAAAATTTGGGGTATCCTATCAATACTCATTTAGATGAAAGTGCCATTTTTATTACTTCTGATTGTAAGAAAGCTTATTTTTCTGCTGAAGAACAAACCAATAAAAACTCCGACCGCTACTTATTGTACGAATTTGAAATGCCTAAATCGGTTTCTTGCCAAAATATTAGTACATATATTAAAGGTACAACTTTTGATAATTATACCAAAAAAAATATTTCTGCTGAAGTAGAAGTTATAAATTTAAAAACAAATAAAACCGAGAGTTTTCTTACTTCCGACCTAGTTGATGGTAGTTATTTGGCAATTCTAAACGAAAATACACAATATGGTTTGTATGTTAATAAGCAAGGTTATTTGTATAAAAGCCATGCTTTTACATTTGAAAATTTAAAAACATTCGATCCTATTAATTTAGATATTTATCTTGATCCTATAAAAAAAGGAACTTCAATAACTTTAAATAATATATTTTTCTCAACTGGCAAATATGAATTACAAAAAAGTTCGCAAACTGAATTGGACAAATTGGTAAATTTTTTGAATCAAAATATAGATTTAAAAGTAGAAATTGCTGGACACACAGATAATGTAGGTTTAAAATCTAATAATTTAGCATTAAGTACACGTAGAGCCGAATCCGTTCAAAACTATTTGATAGAAAAGGGTATTGATGAGGTAAGAATTATTGCCAAAGGATACGGTGATTTGCAACCAAAAGCGTTAAACGACACTGAAGAAAATAAGCAAATGAACCGAAGAATTGAATGTAAAATTTTGTAAATTTTAAAAATAAATAATAAAAAGTATTTTTTTTCAGTTATGTATAATTTTTTATTATTTTATAAT
>REAG01000028.1 GCA_004294265.1 Cytophagales bacterium
GGTCCGTACATTTTGGGCGAAAGTAGCCCGGATACCGCCAATGCTTGATCTCTTACTTGTTCAGCACTCAACCGTACACGAGGCGCTCGAGCCAAGTACCTATTTCGTGGATCTAATTTTAAATGCTCTGGTTGCACCTCACTTGATTGTCTATAAGTTGCAGACATTACCATAAATTTGAGCATTTTCCTATTGCTCCATTTAAAGTCATTCATAAATTTAATGGCTAAATAGTCGAGCAATTCAGGGTGTGTAGGTTTTATTCCTTGAGAACCAAAGTCTTCTAACGTCTCGACAATACCTAAGCCAAAAAGTTGTTCCCAAAGTCTGTTTACTGCCACTCTTGCCGTGAGTGGATTTTCCTTAGAAACAAGCCATTGAGCCATTCCTAGTCTATTTTTAGGAGCATCTTTAGGCAAAGGATGCATTATTTTAGGAACTACTTCATGCACTGTATCGGTTTTGGCTCTCCAGTTTCCTCTATTGAAAACTTGCGTAATACGTCTGTTATTACCCTTCAATTCACGCATAAATGGAGTTCCTTGTGCATAAAGATAGCCCTGCAACTCTTTGGTATACTTTTCTAAATTTTGTCTTTCTGAAAGTATTTTAGCATTTTTACTATTTCCTTCAAAAATAAATTCACTAATCATTCCATCATGATTTCCATTAGCATCATATTGAAAAACTACATAAATATCTGTTTTTCCTTGAATTGGTTTTATCGCCACTTCTTTTGTTTTCCAATCTAATTTTGTATCAGAAATAGTTGTTTTGGCAATTAATTCTCCTGTAGCACTTCCTTTTCTAAATTCAATTGTACTCCCTCCACTTACAGTATATTTGAACGTTATTTTCTTTGCCTTTGACAAATCTAGATTCTCATACATCACCCAAGAACCTGGTTTCCATGAATGTAGCCCGTCCATACCAAAATTTATGTAGTAACTTTTATTAAATTGATATGCTTTTACGTTTGGAGTTGTGTGGACATATTTTTCGTATTTTGTTAAGGTCAGAAAGTCTAAAGTAGAATTGCAAAATCCATTCTTGTTTTTTGTAAATTTCAAATACAAATCATATTTCCCTTTAATGCCCGCAATTCCTATTCCTGCTGAATAAAACTCTCCAAAATTTTCTGCCAGTTCAAATTCTCCTAGTTTTTTTCCATTTAAGGCATCTAAATACACCGAAACTAAACTTCCTCCCGCAGAAGTATGTCGGATTTTTATTTCATAAACATTATCAAAATTCACGTCTTTAAATTTCACATAAGAATTTGGCTTTTCTACATATAAATACGGAAAAGCAATTCTTACATTATTTGTAAAATCACAATTTTCAGCTTGCAATCTTGGCATAGCGTGTCTTAGTTTCTTTTGTTGATACGTTTCATTTTTGTTTTCCGTCTTTGTTATTTGATCGATTATCGTCATCAACTCCTTAATTCTCACGGTTGGTGTATCAGACTTAGTAATATAGTTGGGTATTTCATCCATTTTGTTGGCATCCTCAGTATTGTTCAAAAAGGAAAGCATCTGATAATACTCTTTATGCTCTATTGGGTCATACGGATGGCTATGACACTGCACACAACTCATCGTAATACCTTGAGTAACATCAAACGTAGTATTTAATCGATCAATAACATCAGCGGTTCTAAACTCTTCATCATCAGTTCCGCCTTCATCATTATTCATTGTATTTCTATGAAATGCTGTAGCAATATATTGATTTTCAGTAGGATTAGGAAGCATATCTCCAGCTAATTGTTCTACTAAAAACTGATCGTAAGGCATATCATTACTATAGGCATTGATCACATAATCTCTAAAACGCCAAATATTGCGATGTGAATCTTTCTCGTAGCCTTTGGTATCTGCAAAACGAGCTAACTCTAACCACATTGCTGCCCATTTTTCTCCATATTTTGAAGATGCTAACAATCTATCAACTTGCTTTTCATAAGCACTCTCGGTATTATCTTTTAAAAATTCTTCCATTTCCTGTTCTGTCGGTGGCAACCCAATGAGGTCTAGTGAAAGTCTTCTAAGTAGAACTTCTTTACTTGTTTCTTTAGATGGCTTTAAATCAATATTTTGATCGTCTAGTTTAGCAAGCACAAAATTATCAATTGGATTTTTGATCCAAGAATCGCTAAAATCCGGCACATCTTGCGTTTTTGGTGCTATATAAGCCCAATGTTCTTCCCAATTTGCACCCTCTTTTACCCATTTTTTAAGAAGTTCGATTTCATTTTCAGAAAGAGGTTCTTTGCCTAAAGGCATTTTAAGTTCTTTATCATGATGGGTCAAACGATTGATAAACTCACTATTTTCTGGATCACCTGGAACAATACAAGATTTCCCTGACTCACCTTTTCCAAGAGCTAATTCTCTATAAATAAAACTCAAACCTCCTGCTTTTTTCACTCCACCATGACAACCAGTGCATTTAGCATTAAGAATCGGACGAATTTCGGTATTGAAACTAATTTTATTAGATTTTGAATACCACGATTTGCAAGCAATTACTCCAAATAAAAAAGTAATAACAAAAAATAAAAATACATTCTTTAATTGTTTTTTCATCTAAAATATTTTAAATTAATTGTAAATATAATTATATTTATTCAAAGATTTTTAATATTTTTAATATTTTTAATATATTTTATTTTAACCTCCATAAACTAGATTATGAATATTATCGAAATTAAAATATTCATAAAATCAAATAAATAATATTTTTATAAAAAGTTGATTGAATTTTTAGAAAGAACTTTTTTAAAAAAACATTTTATTATATAATTAATTTTAAAATAAAAAATAAATATTATTACATTTAAAATATTAAAAATTACATAAAAAACTTACCGAATATTTTACTAAACCAAACATAAAAATAAATTTCATTAATATTTATGAAATGATATTTTTTTTAATCAATGTATTTTAATTACTTTGCAACAAAGATAAAATTACATGAACTATATTCACAAAGAAGGAAGAACTCTATTATTAGTATTATTTGTTTGTTTCATTTCTGTATTAACGGCTTGCAAACTAGTTATTGGTGATGGGTCTTACTTATTTGTACTTTCCGGATTTTTATCTTTTGTATTTTTAATATTTTTTCAGTTTTTTAGAAATCCTAAAATTCAAACTCCTTTAAATTCTTCACATATTATTGCTCCAGCTGATGGAAAAGTGGTAGTGATAGAAACAGTTAAAGAAAGCGAATATTTCAAAGATGAAAGAATTCAAGTTTCTATATTTATGTCGCCTATAAATGTGCACGTAAATAGAAATCCATTATCTGGAATAATAAGCTATTTTAAATACCATCCTGGAAAATTTCTAGTAGCCTGGCATCCAAAAGCAAGTACTGAAAATGAACGAACAACAGTAGTCATAAAACACAAAAACGGCACTGAAGTACTTTTTAGACAAATTGCAGGTGCGTTAGCTAAACGTATAAAATGGTATGTAAAAGTAGGCGATAATGTTCAACAAGGTAATGAGTTTGGATTTATAAAATTTGGATCGAGAGTTGATATTTTCTTACCTAAAACTGCCAAAATTACTGCATCTCTTAATCAAATTACCACAGGTGGAGAAACTGTTATTGCTGAATTATAAATATTCTTAAAATTTTACTTTTCTATATTTATATGGTTAAAAACATATTTTGTTTATTCCTTTTTACAGTAATCGCTTGTCATCCCATTCATAAAAAAGAAAAAATACTAGGAGAAAATACTATACAAAGTAATATTATAACTTTAATGAAAAAAGAAATTGATATTAACTCTTGTAAAGTATTATTTGATGAAGAAATAACAAAAGAAAAACTAACAACAGATTGGATACAAAAACATTCAGATTGGTCAATAGAAAATGGTTGGTTGGTTGGGAAAAATAAAGGAAATTGGCCAGGTATGGCAATATTAAAAGCTGATTTCCCAGGCAATGTGATGATAGAATTTGAAGCCAAAACAATTTTACCTTGCACTCACGACATAAATTTTATGTGGAATGGAAGTTGGAATGACTCAACCAATCAGCGAGATTTGGCTTATATTGCTGGTTTACAAGGTTGGTGGACTGGTAAGGTAGGTATAGAAAAATCGCCAAAGTACGAATTTATGTGTGGAACTCCCCTTTTAGATTTTGAACCAGGAAAAACTTACAAAATTATTGGAGGAAGTATTGAAGGTCATTGTTTTATCATTGCAGATGGGAAATTATTATTGGAGGCTATGGATCCAAACCCAATTGATCACCAAAAAT
This sequence comes from Cytophagales bacterium, assembly GCA_004294265.1. Lineage (GTDB taxonomy): Bacteria > Bacteroidota > Bacteroidia > Cytophagales > UBA9547 > REAG01. The sequence continues at coordinate 4,290 of REAG01000028.1, forward strand.
ATACAAAAGTTGGTTTTGAAGCCTACTCAAGCCAAATTGCAATCAGAAATGTGAAAATTAGGCAAATTAATTGGGTTGAAAAAATTAGAAAGTACGAGTCTGAGTTTTAACTTTATTAGATAATATTTTTGAAAAAAATAATTTTTAAATGTAAAATTCAAAACGATTTTTTAAGCTCTTTTTTAAATATATTATTCCTACTATTTCTTTTATTTTTTGGGACTTTATCAATAATTAAAAATTTATTATTTTTTGAGATATCATTTGTAATTGTTTTAATTTATAGATTTTTATACGTGTTAAGTCCCATTTTAGAAATTTATGAAGATTTAAGTTTTAGAATTTATATTTCCTTATTTGGATTAAAATATGGGAAAACGGAAAAATTGCCACCATTAGGCTTTATATATATATACAGAAAAAATTTTAGTGGCAAAACTTCAAATAGTCGATTACATCTTAATTTTAAAAATCGTTCAGGAGCCGATTTAGTTTTGAAGTTATTTGATTCAAAAGATAGAGAAATTTTCGCCATTTATGGCGAAAATGAAGAATTTATTACTGAAACTGCCTTGAAATTATCATCTATTTTAGTTTTAAATGTTCATGATTATAGAGGTCGAGAAATGGAAATATATTCTTCGAAATAATTTTTTTTTACTATTCATAAAAAAAAATATAGATTTAATTGACAATTAGTATCTTTTTCAATCACTTCATATCAATTATGCGAACTCCTAAAAACCTCAATTCCGTTGAAGCCCTCCCACTTGGTTTCTGCGGTTTCGTAGCAGAAATTGGTTTGGGTGGGGTTTTTAAAAATAATATTGGAGTTTTTAGAGGTTCCAAAATATAAATACCTGATAAAAAATTACTTATTGAATAATAAAATTTAAGGATAATTTTCCCTTTATAAACTTTAAATTTGAAACTCGAATTGTAATTTTTAAAATCTACTGATTGAAAAGTTCCTTTTGATGTTGTAAAATAAATTTTATTTATAACAATTAAATTTTCTCCAAACATGAAAATTTCAGATTCTTTTTCGTAATCAGAATTTGTAAAATATGTAATTGAA
>REAG01000029.1 GCA_004294265.1 Cytophagales bacterium
TGGAAAATCAACTTTGATGAATAGATTATTTCCAGAATTGAATCAAAAAACTGCCGCTATAAGTAACTTCGCTCAAAAAGGCGTGCACACAACAACCTTTGCTGAAATGTTTGCTTTCGATGAGAACACTTTTTTAATTGATACTCCTGGGATCAACGAATTTGGACTTACTGATATAAATTTAGAAGTTATTTCTCATTATTTTCCAGAAATGAGAGGTTTAATTGGACAATGTAAATTTCATAACTGCCAACATATCAACGAACCAAATTGCAAAGTTATAGAGCAAGTTAAATCTGGAAAAATAGAAATGTCTAGATATAAAAGCTACTTGAGCATGATGGCAAACGAAGATAATAGAAAATAAAAGTAAATATATTTTTTCAAATAGTTTTTAATTTAATGTCAACTATTTTTTGAGCTTCTTCTAAATTTGATACGATGTCATACATATAAACAGGTTTTTGAACTAAAAAAATACCGTTTAGTACCAAACGAATCATGATAGAGTTTATAATAAAAACTGTATGATAATTGTAATTTTTTACAATTTCATTGTTTTTTTTAAACCATAATCCCAATTTTACTCGCATATCAGAAGGTAAATATTTGGATTTACATGAATCATAAACTAAAATAAATTTTATTTTTTTTGAATAAATATCTTCTAGAAAATGTAAATAATTATTGAACATAACCTCATCTGGAGTGATTTCAGAAAAAGTTACTTTTATTACATTTGGATTTAAAAATTCAGCGGAAATATAATCGTCTTTATAAAAACTTGCCATGTTGTTTGTATTTTTTACAAATATATTATTTTTTACTTACATACTTTATTCCTCCTAAAATATGTTTTAAAAATAATGGTTCCGAATAACTTTCGTTGGTATGACCTAATGCTGTATAAAAAGATTTTCCACCATCAAATTCATGAAACCAACTGAGGACATGATTTCCAGGCATTTCACTTCCTTCGTAACTTTTTTTATCAATAAAAATTAATTTTTGTGTTTTGGAATACAAATTTTTAAAGTTATACCATTCGTCTTTTCTTTTCCATACTTTAGGAAGCATTTTTGTTGATGGATGTTTTGAATTAACAACTAGTAAATCAGCATTTTGAATGTGAGGATGACCGTTAAAATTTCCACCAACTAAACTACAAAACCAAGACCACTCATATTCTGTATCACTTGCGGCATGAATTCCTACAAACCCTCCCCCACTTTTAATATATTTTTCAAACGCATTTTGTTGAGAATCATTTAAAATATCGCCAGTTGTGCTTAAAAAAATAACAGCATTATATTTTTTAAGATTTGATAATTCAAAAACAGATGAGTTTTCGGATGTATCTGCTTCAATTTTATTTTTTTTACACAATTTCAAAAGTGTAATTTTACCAGAAGTAATTGACTCATGTCTAAAACCTGCAGTTTTGGAAAAAATCAAAACTTTCGATTTAGCATTTGACGTTATTGACAAAACGCATAGAAAAAACGCAATAAAAGTAATTTTCATATATATTTTAGTTTTAAAATACTACTTAGCAGCCAAAGCTTTTTCATAAGCTTGGTTGTAATATTTAGTTAGTTCACTCCAATCAAATCCGACAGAGGCTCTTTCAGTTTTGTTTCTTTGATTAATTCGTTCTCTACGATTCATTTTTACAAAATCCAAAAGCTGTGAAGCCATTTGATCTGCTGCTTCATGAAATCCTTTCCCACTTCTATTGACTACATAAACACCGTTTTCTTCTGGCTTATCCATGTTTTTAAGCACATAATCTCCAAATCCAGATAAATCACTTGTAACTGTAGGCACGCCTGAAGCAATACTTTCAAGCGGTGTATAACCCCAAGGTTCGTAATAACTTGGAAAAACTCCTAAATGACAGCCACGCACAAATTGCGTATAATCCATTCCGAAAAGCGGGTTAGAAGTAGTAATAAAATCAGGATGATATACAATTTTTACAGGGTCATGACGATGATTTACCATGCCAGATGTTCTTAAAAATCCTAAAATAGGATCAGAAGAATCATTTATTAAATTATGAGTTACAAGTAATGGCAAATTGGTATTTCTCCAACTTTGTAAGGTTCTTCTTAATCTTAATTTCAAATAATCATCAATAAAATCGTTCAAATTAGGCATTTTATTGTCTGAATTGGCAGATGCCGCAGAGAATAATTTCTCTCCAATTTTTTTAGCAATTAAATCCGTTGTTTCATGAATTTCTCCCATAACAGCTCTAGTTTCCAAAGCAGTTGGATTGATAGAATACACGGGTTGTTTTGTAATAAAAAACATAACAACTTTTGTTTCAATATTACTTTCTTTCATTTTCCAATTCAACCTTGCTAAAGCCTCTAAAGTCATATCAAATCCTTTATTGGTATATTCAAACCTGCCAGAAGTAAAGAAATAAAGTGTATTATCCAAGTCCCAAGAGTAACTTTGGAAGAAATGCCCCATCACAAACTCGTGAATTTTATCTTTATAAACTTTATGTAGATTTTGAAATTCATGTAAAGCTACAAAACGCTCAATATTAAGTCCGTTTGGTAAGATTACATCGGGTTTACGGCTCAATAAAACTTCACATTCCTTGGCGGTAACATCGCTTACAGTTGTAAAAACATGGGCTCCATGCGTTGCAGCTCTTTCTATGTTTACTTGTGCTTCGATATTAAAGTGGTGCGCTTCTTTTCGCCAATCCATTTTTGATAAATGGTCATAAAAGTAAGGATTATTCATGGCTAGATACCTACCTAAAATAGTGGCATGCGTAGTAAAAACAATTTTTACATTTTTAAGTTTTTCTCTACGAATTTCTGGCACAGGAACTCCAGCCATCCATTCGTGAAAATGACCAATTATTGTATTTCCTTTATTAATATGAGCTAATTCTCTAAATAAATTACTTACTAAATAACCAAAGGCTATTACTTGATCAACCAAACCATCTCCTGTAGGACAAGTAATATTATGGTGTTCCCACATCAAATATTTTATTTTATCAAGGCTGTGATAAACCGAAAAAGGATTTAGTAATATTACTCGTGGTTGTCCTGAAATCATCCACCTTCCATAATGAACGTCAAAACCATATTCACGCATTTTTTGAACTGCTTGACCAAAGTTATCACTTAAATCAGTAATTGGCTCAAACTCGGCAGCTACATTTTTATGTACATACGGACCAACCACACAATAATCATCTTTCCATTTTTCAGTGATTGCAGGTACTTTTGAACGAATAACGGTGTAAATTCCGCCTACTTGATTGCATACTTCCCAAGCAACCTCTACCAACAAATTTTGATGTGCCATAAAATCTAAAATAATTTTCTATAAAAGTTTGTAATTATACAATAAATTCAAGATTTAGTTGCATTTTATTGATTAAAAAAAATAATTTAATTAATGAATAAAACTCACTTTAAAATTTCAAATAAATTAAATTAATAAAGTCAAATTGTAATTAGGCAATTTGCTTATATAAATCTTGCTCAGATATTGGTAAGTTTATTTTTTTTACTTCTGAAATCATTTTACAAGAACCATTAAAAATAGCACCAGATTCTATAATTAATTTATTTGTAATAATATTACCTTTTATATTAGCTGAAGCATGTAAAATTACTAATTCTAAAACCTCGATATCTCCACTTATAAATCCTGATATTTCGGCTTGGTTTGAGTTAATATTACCATCAATTTCGCCACTTTCGCCAATAACAACTTTAGATTTCGCAAAAATATTACCAATAATTTTTCCATCAATCCTTATATTTGAGGAAGCATTTATATCACCTTTTATAAGAGTTCCTTTTCCAATAATGTTATTTGAAGACATAGCTTCTTCAATTTCGAGTTGTTTTTTTTTATTTGAAAACATATTTTAGGGTCTAAATTTATAATTATGATACAATTATAAAAAAAATAAACATTTTTAACTATATTTATTTATTATTGTAAAAATAAAAAATAAAAAAATAAATTTAGAAATATTTATAACTTTAATAATTAAATAATGTCTCGAATAACTTACTTGTTTATAACAATACTTTTGGCTAATTATAAAATTAGTTTTTCTCAAAATACTATTTTAACAGAAAAAAATGCAGTTGAAAACGCACTTTTAATGAACCAGCAAATAAAAATTGCTAACCTTAAAATTGAAAAGCAAACTTCTTTGAAAGGTTCGGCAGTTAATTTGCCTAACCTAGAAGTTTTGATTCAATCTCCAGACGGAAAACATTTTAGACCTGGTTTAATGCAAGGATTTGAATTTCCAACTGTATATTCTCAACAAGCTAAACTCCAAAAATCCAATATAAAAATTACAGAAAGTGAGAAAGGAATTACTTTAAATTCCTTAACTTATTCTGTAAGAATTTCTTACAACGAAGCTAATTATAGTTTGCAAAAATATTTGGCTTTAAAAAATCAAGATTCAACATTTGCAGAAATTTTAAAAATGAATGAAATTAGATTTAACGTAGGACAAATTTCAAATTTAGAAAAAATAAATGGCGAATCTTATTACAAGCAAATCCAATTTTCTAAAAATCAAGCTTTTGCAGAATTTCAAAATGCAAAAATGCAATTAGCAATTTTAATGGGAAATCCTTCCGATACTTCTTTTTCAATTTTAAAAAATTATTCAAAAATTACTGATTATGAAATAAAAGAAAATTTAGATACTACATTTGCTCAAAACCCAATTCAGCAATATTACATTTCTCAAAAAGATTATTTCAACAGACAATTAAAAGTTGATAAACATAAAAGACTTCCAGGCTTAATGGTTGGATTATTAAATCAAGCGGATAACAATACACCATTTCGATATCATATTTCTGCTGGCGTTCGATTGCCTATTTGGTATTGGGCTTATAGTTCAAAAATTAAAGCCTCAAAAAAGGATATAGAAATTATTAATTCGCAGTCAAATTATGCTAATTATACCCTTTTTGGAGAATATAACAAAGAGTTAGCACTTTTTAGACAATATATAAAAGCATTAGATTATTACGAAAATACAGGTTTAATTCAATCAGAAGAAATTTTGAGAGCTGCCAAAGAAAGTTATCGTTTGGGTAGCATTGGGTATTATATTTATTTGCAAAATATTAACCAAGCTTACCAAATTCAGTATTCTTATTTAGAATCTCTTCGTAATCATAATAAATCAATTATTACTTTACAATATTTAAAGGGCGACCAAAAATATTAATAATTAAATGAAATAATTTTTAATTCATTCAATCCAAACAAAAACTTATTTGAATTGAATGAATTAAATTTTCTTCTAACTAGGTCTATTATGGAA
>REAG01000166.1 GCA_004294265.1 Cytophagales bacterium
TCGACTTTGTAAAAAAAAATAAAATTATTATCTTTGAAAATTTATGTGATTTATTAAAAAAATGCAATTTTTATAAGGGATAGCTGCAACTTGGGTTAACATTTCAATTTATATCAAACTTACCACTAAAAAAAGGCTTTATTTTTTAGTTTCCAAAATATCTAAAAAATGTATTTTTATTTACCTACATCTAATGTATTTAAAAACTTTTTCAAGTAATATCTATGACTTCCAAACATGACAAAAAAAACAATATAGTTTTCATATCAAATCAAAAACCTTGACTTTTTGTCATGTTATTTTAAAATTTAGATAAAGGCATAGAAATTGAAAAACTTAAAATGTTATAAAAAATTAAGAATTTAATTATTCAACTTTAATAAAATGGGAAAAATAATAGGAATAGATTTAGGGACCACCAACTCTTGCGTTTCGGTAATGGAAGGCAACGAGCCAGTGGTAATCCCAAATAGCGAAGGCAGAAGAACAACGCCTTCAATTGTAGCGTTTTTGGATAATGGCAATGGCGAACGTAAAGTAGGTGATCCTGCAAAACGCCAAGCCATCACAAATCCAGCCAACACCATTTCATCTGTAAAAAGATTTATGGGTAAGAAATTTTCAGAATCTACCAAAGAAGCTGGAAACGTAACTTACAAAGTAGAATCTGGCTCAAACGATACGCCAAGAGTTCGCATAGGTGATCGTTTATATACGCCACAAGAAATTTCGGCTATGATTCTTCAAAAAATGAAGCAAACAGCCGAAGATTATTTAGGAACTACTGTAACGGAAGCCGTTATTACTGTGCCTGCTTATTTCAACGATGCAGAACGTCAAGCCACAAAAGAGGCAGGTACGATTGCAGGTTTGGATGTAAAAAGAATTATCAACGAACCAACAGCTGCCGCTTTGGCGTATGGTTTGGATAAGAAAAATGCAGAAATGAAAATTGCCGTTTTCGATTTAGGTGGCGGTACTTTTGATATTTCTATCCTTGAATTAGGGGATGGCGTTTTTGAAGTAAAATCAACGGATGGTGATACGCATTTGGGTGGTGATGATTTTGACCAAAAAATTATCGATTGGTTGGCTCAAGAATTTATTCAAGACCAAGCGATTGATTTACGCAAAGATCCAATGGCTTTGCAAAGATTAAAAGAGGCTGCTGAAAAAGCTAAAGTTGAACTTTCTAGCTCAACCGAAACAGAAATCAATTTGCCTTATATTATGCCAATTAATGGCATTCCTCAACATTTGGTGCGTAAATTAACCCGTGCTAAATTTGAGCAACTATGTGATGATTTGATAAAAAGAAGTTTAGAGCCTTGCAAAAGAGCAGTCAAAAATTCTGGTTTATCAATTTCGCAAATAGATGAAGTAATTCTGGTAGGTGGTTCTACTCGTATTCCAAGAATACAAGAAGAGGTTGAGAAATTTTTTGGTAAAAAACCATCAAAAGGTGTAAATCCTGATGAAGTTGTAGCGGTAGGTGCTGCTATTCAAGGTGGTGTTTTAACAGGTGAAGTAAAAGACGTTTTATTACTAGACGTAACGCCACTTTCGTTAGGAATTGAAACTATGGGCGGAGTTTTTACTCGTTTGATTGAATCAAATACAACTATTCCAACCAAAAAATCTGAAACTTTCTCTACTGCTTCAGACAGCCAACCAAGTGTTGAACTTCATGTGTTGCAAGGCGAACGCCAAATGGCAAAAGATAACAGAACGATTGGTCGTTTTAACTTAGACGGAATTCCACCAGCTCCAAGAGGTGTACCACAAATCGAAGTTACTTTCGATATAGATGCCAATGGTATTTTGAATGTTTCTGCCAAAGATAAAGGCACAAACAAAGAGCAAAAAATTCGTATTGAAGCAAGTTCTGGATTAAGTGATGCCGATATTAAGCGTATGCGTGATGAAGCAAAAGCTAATGAAAGTTCTGATAAAGCCGAAAGAGAAAAAGTAGATAAATTAAATGCTGCCGATTCATTGATTTTCACAACCGAAAAACAATTAAAAGAATATGGCGATAAAATTTCGGAAGCCAACAAAACTGCTATCGAAAGTGCTTTAATTCAGTTGAAAGCTGTTCATGGCGTTCAAGATGTTTCAGGCATTGATGCTGCCATGGAAACGCTAAACAAAGCATGGGAAGCAGCAAGTGGCGAAATGTATAATGCAGCCAATGCAGCAGGTCAGGCAGGAAATGCGGGTGCCAACGGTGGTTCGCAAAGTAACAATACTGCTCAAGATGCAGAAGTTACAGACGTTCCTTTTGAAGAAGTAAAATAATTTTCTTATTTTATTGAGTTTTCAAAAAAGCCTTTTGAAGAAATTCAAAAGGCTTTTTTTATGATTATTTTTAAAATTTGAAATTAGTAATAATATTCAATTTTTAATTATTAGTAATAATATTATTTTTTTTAAAATATTTATTTTACTCTTAAAAATAATAATCAAAACTTTTATTTTTTTGAAAATAAAATTATTTTTATGATTTGAGTTTCTTTAGATTTAAAAATATTCAAATAAAATTACTTTAATTTAAAAAAAAATACTAATCTTGATTCAAATTTGAGTCAGCTTTCATCTATAATATTGTGAAAAACGATTAATACTTATGCTACTTATTCTTATAAAGCAAAATTAAAAAAATCTAAACATAAATCCTTATTTTACCAAACCTAGCACTTGTCCAATTAAAGTAATGGCATCTTTATTTAAAACTACTATAACGCAAATTGTTATTACAAAATAAAGTTTCATTTCAGATTTCAAAACAGCCAAATCTGACTTTGAAGCTAATTCTTTGCTCAATTCATCTTTAATTTCTAATTTCTTTTGGATGGCAATATCCTTGGCGGTCGAAAACACGGTATTAATAGAGTTTTCAAGCAAATCAGACAATTTTGATGCTTTTTCTTTGGTTAAATCCTTAAAAAGTTCTTCACGAATCGAATGCGGTAATTGATAAGACTGCATCTTTTTTTTATTTTGATTCAAAATTAAAAAAAATTTTGAAAACCAAAAAATATAATTTACTTTATTTATACGCAAGATTAAATTGTGAATTCAAATTTTATATTTTTGTAATTAAATTTTTGTCCTTAATTTGTAATGGAATATAAATTTAAGATTTTTTATTTTTGATTTTGCTCAAGGTGTAATATTTTGGTTTTTAAATACTCAATTTTGTCATTTAAAAGTTCAATTTTATCTTCTTGTAATTTATAGTTATCTGAATGTAATTTTTCTAATTTGGTAGAATATTCATTAAAAACCGAAAAGCTTTTTTCGTTTGCAGTTCCGTAATTATTGAACACATTTGAATCTGTTTTTATTATCTCTTCGGGCGTAGTTTCTAAGGTATTGGCAATGGTTTGCAATCGCTCTAAATTGATATTTACCTCGTCTCTTTCTATCTTTCCATAGCCAGTAATGGACATTTTGAGTAATTCTGCCATATTTTCTTGGCTCATTTGCTTTTGCTCACGCAACTGCCTTATCTTTTAACCTATCTTCATAGTGATTATTTAATAATTAGAAATGCTAAAATACTAACTAAATAGTTTTATCACAAATTTAGTTATACATTACTTTTGCAACATAAAAATTAAAATTTTATTAACCACTTAAAAATAACAAAAAAATGAGAAAATTATTTTATGCAATAGGAATAGTTGCAAGCACATTGCTTTTGAGTTGCGAAGGCGAAGAGGGCAAAATTGGACCTAGCGGAACCAATGGCACAAACGGTACAAACGGAAATGCAAATGTAACAACTTATGATTACAGTTCTGGGATAAATAGATTTTTAACTAAAAGTAATAATAATTATTATTTTGGCAGTTTTGATGTTCCAACATTAACAGTAAAATATTTTAATTATGGGTTTATTTTAATTTATTATAAAACTTACTTTCTAAATAAAATGGAATTACTTACTGCTAAAGATATTACATTTCCAAATTGGTCAAATCGAATAAGTTTTTCGGTAGGTAAAGTAGATATTGATTGTTATTTTGATGGTAATATTAATACAAATTCAAACGACAGACCTTTCTTGTATGCTAGTGATGTTAATTTGCGAGTTGTGATGATTGAAGGAAATTCTAATTCAAACGCCAGAAAAGAAACCCCAAATATAGATTTCAAAGATTACGAGGCTGTAAAAAAATATTATAATATAGTTGAATAAATTAAAAAATAGTTATAGAATTGCAAAGTAAAGAGTAAGCCCAAAATCTAAAGAGTAGGCATTAAATTAATAAATTCATTTATGTTAAAAAAAGTGTTAAAAATTTCTTCAATTCTTGCTATTGTCGGAACAATGAGTTCTTGTGCAACTGTTTTAGGTGGTCCCGTTTCAACTTGCCAAAAAACCAAACCAGCTGCAGGTCAACCTCAAAGAGATGTTAGAGTAGGTGCTTTAATTGCAAATATTTTATTGTTTTGGCCAGGTGCTATTATCGATTTTGCAACAGGTGCAGCCTATAAACCTTGCTCAGGAGATAAAAAATAATTTTAAAACCTTTGGCATTCTCTTTCAAAAATATTAATTTGAAAGTGTAAAACTAAAAAAAGGGAATAAAGCCATCTATTTATAAATAGAAGGCTTTATTCCCTTTTTTATTCAAAAACTAAACGTATCTTGGCACAGCCAAAGAGGAAAATTTTATAAGGGATTTGCAATTATTTATTCAGCATTATATAATAAGAATATGTAATTATATTTATAAAGTTATCATTTAAAATACCTGTTTTTTTTGACTTAAATTTATTAATGTAATGGAAATAAAAGACAATAATTTATATCATTCGATTTCCCAAATATTAGTACAAGCCAAAACACAAATCGTGCAAACGGTCAATACCACCATGGTTGCTACTGCTACCTATTTTGAAATAGGGAAAATGATAGTTAAAAATGAGCAAAATGGAGCTGAAAGGGCTGGAAATGGCAAACAAATTTTGATAGATTTATCAAAAAAACTGACTGAAAATTTCGGAAAAAGTTTTTCGGCAGAAAATCTTGATAGAATGCGTTATTTCTATAAAACTTACCATTCAAAGATTTCGTCATCACTGATGACGAAATTTGAATTATCTTGGACGCATTATATTACGATGATGCGAATCGCCAACGTGGACGAACGCAGTTTTTATGAAATAGAAAGTAAAAATAATAATTGGAGCATAAGAGAATTAGAAAGGTAATTTAATATTTGACCTATATTCCTAGCAAAGAAGAATTAATTCAACTGATAAAGTAAAGTAGGTTGAGGGCTTTTTATATAATTTCAACGGTTTTCAAATAAATAAAACTAAATCTTAAAACTATATTTTTTACCTTTGTTGTATGAAAAAATGGTTGAAATACGAAAATTTTTGGACTAGAAATATAGGTACTTTCTTATTCTTTTATGGAATAATCTTAGTATCTAACTATTTTAGTGTTGAAGAAACAGATTTTAATGATTTTTCTAATTTTCAACTTTTTGGGTTTCTGGTTGTTTTGTATGTTTTGGTTTTAACCTACAATTTGTTGTTTATTCAGAAATTACTTTTTAAAAGAAAAATAAAATATTTCATACTAGGAAGTCTTCTATATATGCCTTTTATGGCACTTTTCTTTTACTTATTTAGTTGTCAAACAGGAGAAAAAGCAAGTTATTTGAATGATTTAAGTATCGCTTTTTTTGCATTATTAATTGGTTCAACGCCTTTTTTTATGCACACTTGGATTTCGGAAAATGCAATCAAAACTAAAAAAGATTTACTAAATAAAAACGCAGAACTTACTTTTTTGAAACAACAAATAAGTCCACATTTTCTTTTCAATGCTCTTAATAATTTATATGGAACTTCGCTCGCAGCACCTGAAATAGTGTCCGAAAAAATCTTGCAGCTTTCTGATTTGCTTCGTTATCAAATCGAATCTACTAAAATTGATTATGTTGATTTTAATGAAGAGATATTATTTATAAACAAATATTTAGATTATATTCGATACAAAACAAGTAATTTGAAAATAACAAACACAATAAATGGCAGTGTAGAAAATTCCTTAATTCCACCACTTTTATTTTTGCCTTTAATAGAAAATGCGGTAAAATATAGCTCAGAAACTGAAAATCCTACCATCGAAATCGATTGGAATATAAACCACGAAAGCATTGTATTTGGAATAAAAAATACATTTCAAAATCAAAATTCGAGAATAAATGGCACAAAAACAGGTTTAGATAATCTCTACAAACGCCTAGAAATTTTGAATATAAAACACGAATTGGTATCAAACGCAGAACAATCAAGCATTTATAATGTATCGTTGAAAGTATGGAAAACAAACTAAAATGTTTGATTGTGGATGACGAAAATCCAGCTCATTTCGTAATAAAATCACATATTGAACGGTGCGATGATTTAATGTTTTTGGATAGTGCTTTCAATGGAAAAGAAGCCATTATTAAAATAAATAGCAGCAGTTTTGACATTGTTTTTATGGATATTGATATGCCATTTTTTACAGGAATAGAGGTTTTGCAAACTTTACCGATTCGTCCTGCAACAATAATAACTACGGCTTACAATAATTTTGCCTTTGATGCCTATCAATTGGATGCCGTTGATTATTTGCTTAAACCTATTTCTTTTCCTCGTTTTATGAAATCTGTGGAAAAAGCAAAAGCATTTTTAAGTTTAAAATCACAAAATAAAGTCATTCAAAAAACGATAAATTTTAAAGTTGATGGCTACGAACAAACTTATAATTTAGATGAAATCTCCCATTTTGAAAGTCTAGGAAATTATCTCAAAGTCCATTTTACAAATGCACAAAAACCAAAAATAGTTTATGAATCTCTAAAAAATTTGATTGAAAATTTACCTTCTGAGAGATTTATTCAAATCCATAAATCCTTTATTATTAATATTTTACAAACAAAATCTATTTCAAAAGAACAGATTTTTTTAGCAAATAATACAGTTTTGCCTTTAGGCAGAAAATATGAATTGTTAGCTACAAAAGCGTTAAAAAAATCATAAAACTGCAGATTTATTCGTAAGTTTATTTCTATTTTTCAGGTAATCAGAAAATAAAATGCGTTCGCCATTATCATCTTTTTTTGCCTCATCGTAAAATTTTATGTTTTCAATTTCAGCAAGTTGTTCCAAAAGAGCATTAAACTCTTTAATCCACATTGCAGCTATCTATCCAAAAAGACTTTATTTTGAGCAATAGACTTGCTTTTATGAAATTGCTGTGTACTACAAATTTGATAAATACTTCATATAATTCTGATTTGCGTTATTTTTGTTGATAATACAAATTTAGTAAAATTTTCGATACTTATAAGTATCATTGCGAACTACAAATCACTTTTACATTTTAAAAATCTTAATTTTCCTCTAAATCAACTTTGTAAAAAAAATAAAAATTATTTATTATCTTCTAAAATTTATGTGATTTATTAAAAAAATGCAATTTTTACAAGAGGCAGCTGCAACTTGGGTTATTATTTTATTAAGTCGTAGCGTATGCAAATCTCTAAAAAATGATTTTTCTTACATCTTTTATTCACTTTTTAAAACTAATGAATCATTTATTGAATTTTTTCTAATTCATCTAATTCAAATTCAAAACTACTGCTTAAAATAGGAAATCTGCACCAACTACGAGGATCTACATTGTGCAAATCTAAATGAAAGGCAGGAGCGTATCTTTCTCGTTTCCATTGGCTGCGTGCCCACATTTGAAAAAATCTTTTTATATGTTGCTTTAGTAATATTTTATCTTCTAGGTTTAATAAAACTAATCTTTCATAAACCTCCAAAGGCGATTTCCATTGCCGAATGGCTAAAAGCTCAATTTCATTTAAAATATAATAAGGCATCAAATCCTTTTCATCGGTTTGATGAGTTTCTAAAGGTCGAAGTTCGGCTGTAGGTTGTAAGTTATTTACAAAAGAAAGGGCAGAATAATGTAAGTTTTTTTCAGCCCAAATGAGCCATTTTTTTACATAATCTTTGTCCACGCCCGCAATAGGGGAGATACTGCCCGAAGTGTCGCCATCCATAGTGCAATATCCAACATCGCCTTCCGAGCGGTTAGATGTAGTAATAAGCAGGGCATTCTGAATATTTGCCAACATCCAAATAATAGGACTGCGTGTGCGAGCTTGAATGTTTTGCAAAGCCAAATCATCTTTTTGCCAAGTAAGTTTTCGATTTAATGCAGTTTCAATTTTTTTTGAATAACTATCAACTTCTTCATCTATTGACCAATGGTGGAAAACAGCATTTATACTTTCGGCAAGTTCTTTGGCAGATTTAAATGTTTCATCAGAAGAGTTTTCAGTTCCTTGATAAGCACAAGTTAAAATCGAATCATTAATGTTTTTTATTCCTGATTTTTTATTAAAATAGGTTTCTCCAAGCTCCGATTTACCTTTTTTTATCATTTCTGAAACCATGATGGCACAACAACAAGAATCTGCACCACCACTGAGCGAAAGTACAAATCCTTGAGATTTACTTTTTCGCATATAATCAAAAAGTGCTAACGAAACGGCATCTCTGAACTCAATTTCTTTGGTTTCAAAAACTTGTGGTTCAATAGTTGAAATTGAATTTTTAGGGTTTGAAATTGATACATTTGCCCAAATTACATTGAAATCTTGAAATGATAATAAAGTATTTTTATTCAATAACTTACCTTTTTGAGCAATGATAATTTCACCATCAAAAATAATTTTCCCAGCTTCATTGCCCAGTAAATTGGCATATATATAGGTGCAATCAAAATCAAGTGAAGAATTAACGATTAAATTTTCTCTTTTTTGGGTTTTGCCAAATTCAAAATTACTTGCACTTGGATTGATGATTAAATCTGCACCACGTTTTTTATGACTGTGAGCAGGTCTATCAATGGTTCGCCAAGCGTCTTCACAGATTTCAAATCCTATTTTAAGTATTTGATTATCAGCTGTTTTAATTTCAAAAATTTTATCCCCAAAAGGAAAATGTTGATTTAAAATTGAAATAAAAAATTCCTCAAATTCTTCTTTTTTATCCCAAGATTCAAACCATCTTTTTTCATAAAAAATGCCATCGTTTGCTAAAAATTGTTTGGCATAAAAACCAATAATTTTTTCATTTTGAATCAAACAAGTGCAATTATATCGTTTGTTTTTATATAAAATTGGCAAACCTATACAAACCGCAATTTCGTAAGTAAATGGCAAAAGTTCAATTAATTTTTGCATGGCAGTTTCGTACAACCAGTCACTCAAAAATAAATCTTCGCAACCATAACCAGTTAAGCACATTTCGGGCAAACATAGCAATTCTACACCATTCATGCGTGCATATTCGATGGCATAAATGATATTTTGCTTATTATGTTCCCAATGTATGGGTGTTTGATTGAGTGCGGCTCCCGCAATTCTAATTGTTTGCAAATCCAATTTTATTATATTAGTAAAAATAAAAATAATTTCTCTAACAAGACTTTAATTTTTAAATTTATTCTATTATCGGAAAGTTTTAACCCAAATTAAGCATTAGAAGGTTTTTTATTTACCTCACATTATCCGCAATGGAGAGAGAAAAAGCTGTGAAAAATCGCTGATTTTTCCTATTGCATAATTTGGGTTTAAAAAAATAAAGAATTATCAATAATGAATTAAATATTTGAATAAATTGTTACTTTTGGAAATATTAATAAAATCATTTTTGATAAAAATGGCAAGATTTAACTAGGTGTTTTTAATTTTTAAAGCAATTAAAGAAGTGGAATAGCCAGCAACTAAATCCACGGTTTTTACTTCCCCGCCTTGTGCCAAAACTTCTTTTGCACCTACAATATTTTCTATCGCATAATCATTTCCCTTAACTAAAACATCGGGTTTGAGTAAATTAATTAATTTCAAAGGAGTTTCATCATCAAAAAAAACTACTAAATCCACAAAACCTAAACTTGCCATCACTCTTGAGCGAGAAATTTGATCTGTTATTGGTCTTGTAGGACCTTTAATTCTACTTACAGAGGCATCAGTATTTAATCCTACCACCAATTTATTCCCTAAATTGGAAGCTTTTTCTAAATAATCTACGTGTCCGAGATGCAAAATATCAAAACATCCATTCGTGAAAACTACTTTTTGAGATTTTTCTTTCCATTCATGAATGGTAGAAATGGCTGATTTTATATCTACTATTTTTGATGCAGATTCCAATTTACTTACTTTTTTTATCGTTTTTAAAATTAATGGGTTGTAGTTTTCAGTTTCATCTTTTTTTGTAATTCTAAAAGCTG
The DNA here is from genome assembly GCA_004294265.1 of Cytophagales bacterium. Taxonomy (GTDB): domain Bacteria; phylum Bacteroidota; class Bacteroidia; order Cytophagales; family UBA9547; genus REAG01. The sequence goes on from REAG01000166.1 coordinate 10,325, forward strand.
ACTTTTGAATTTTTTGTCTGTAACTACCATATCTTGAACCGACTCAACCGAGTGAATAACCGTGCTATGATCTCTACCGCCAAAATGCAAGCCAATGGTTTTTAATGATAATGAAGTATAATTTTTAGCTAGAAAAATCCCAACTTGGCGTGGAATAACCAATTCTTTTTTACGTGATTTGCTTTTCATATCATCCATAGGAATTTGAAAATAATCACAAACCGATTTTTGTATAAAATCAATGTTTATTTCTAAAGATATATCCGCTACAATATTACTAATACTTTGCTTTGCCAAATCTAAATCAATTTCTTTTTTATTGAGTGAAGATTGAGCGATAAGTCTAATTATAACGCCTTCAAGTTCTCGTACATTTGTTTCAACATTTTGGGCTATATATTCAATAACATCTTGCGGAATCTCAACGGCTTCTTGTTCAATTTTTTGTTGAATTATAGCCATTTTAGTTTCAAAATCAGGTTGTTGCATATCTGCATTAAGTCCCCATTTGAATCTTGAAAGCAATCTTTCTTCCATCCCTTTCAAATCTTTAACAGGGCAATCGCTTGTTAAGATAATTTGTCGGTGGCTTTGATGCAACTCATTAAATATTTTAAAAAACATTTCTTGCGTTTTATCTTTGCCCGAAAAGAATTGAATATCATCAATAATCAACACATCAACTCCCAAATAATAAGAAGAAAAATCTTGCATTCCGTTCGTTCTGATAGATTCCATAAAATGGTTCACAAATCTTTCAGAAGTTACATAAAGTACTTTTTTAGTAGGATTTTCTGCTAAAATTCTATTTCCAATGGCTTGAATTAAATGTGTTTTGCCTAATCCAACTCCGCCATATACAGTCAATGGATTAAAAGATGTTGCCCCTGGTTTGTTGGCAATCGCTATACCTGCCGATCTTGCTAATCTATTGCAATCTCCCTCAATAAAATTATCTAAAGTGTAATTTGAATTAAGATTCGATTTGTATCTATTTACTTCATATTGATTTACGTCTTGTTGAGATTCAAGGCGGTTTAAAACTTCGTTTTTGTAACCAGAAATTTTTTTGCCAGGTAAACTCATCGAAATGCTTCCCGATTTTTCGTTTCCTTTGTCCACAATAATAGAATATTCCAACCTTCCATTTTGCCCTAATTCAGAAAAAACAGCTTTTTTTAATAAATGAACATAATGTTCTTCCAACCATTCATAAAAAAATTGGCTTGGAACTTGAATGGTTAAAATATCGCCCTCTAAATTTACCGATTTGATAGGCTTAAACCACGTTTCAAAATTCTTTTCAGATATATGTTGCTTAATTATAAGCAGACAATTTTCCCATATCGCAACGCAATTTTTTTCTATTAATATCATATCTTTAATTATTTTATTTGACTTTAGGTGTGTCTTGTTAGAAGACGGCTCAAAAGTCTTAATAAAATTTCATATAAAAAAATGCACAAATGTCTTGCTTTTATCAATATGTTGAAAACTTTATAATTTGGGCGTTTTTCAAAAAATATTCTTGGAAAATTACAATGATAACTTAAAAAAATCAAAACTCTGACAAAATGTAATTTTGGCACTGACAAATTTTCAAAACGCTGATTATCAAGTACTTGTATAATTGCAATTTTTTTTTGATATTTATTTTAAAATATTTATCAAAAAAAAATTGTTTTTTAATTAATAAAAAAATACAATTTTAAGTTTCTACTAAAAAGTCGGATTTTAAGAGTAGAATAGTAATTTATTGCCCATTATATTTTAAATAGTAATAACCAATAATTAAATCTGAACGACTACCAGGAGGGCGGTTATAGACCAAAATCTCATATACATTTTCGGTTTGAGCAGAGTTTCCTTCCAAAACATGCTCATCCATTTTTTTTGTTTTCAAATTCAAAACGCCATAAATATAATTGTAATATCCCATCTTTTGCTTTACTCTCAAGTTATATCCATTTCCATCATAATTCATTTTATATTCTGGTTCAGGTTTGAAATTATTCATGCCACCAAGCACATAAACATCGCCATATTGAATTTCGCATTTTAAATAATAATTTATCCAAACATAATCAGGGTCTTGAAATGAACCACCAACTTCATTATTGGCAATCACAAACCTGCCATTTGCATCAAAACCAAAGCTATATGTCTGCGAATTTCGCTCCTTTTCTTGCATTAAATGAACATTTACTTCGTTTACATTCATATCAATTCGTTCAATATTCATTGATTGAGAATAAATTTTTCGAGTATCAAAAAAGCGAAATTCTTTTCCACCTTGAAAATTATTTTCTAAATTGAAAAAATTATAATCTAATAATCTTTCAGATTCTTTTACATAAAGCGGCTTTAAATCCAATATGTTATCCCATCGATAGTTTTGTCTTACATAAGTTTTAATGTCTTGAAGTGGATTATAAATAAATGGATAACTTGAATACCGAATGTTAAAATCTATTTGTTGGTGCGTATATCTTTCCGAAACGCCCGAAGAAATTTTTGCCTCAGCATCTATGCTAACTTTATCTTCATAAATCATAAAGCGTTTGCTAAAAGCCAAATCTTCTAAATCCCCATTTTTATATACTAATAAAAGAAAATTTCCAGAAATTTTAACTTGCGGTAAAGTAAATCTATAATGAACATATTTTTCACGGGTATTGAATGATAAATTATATTGAGTTATCATTTGCTCGTTTATAAATTCTTTTAAAAATTCACTGTCAAACAAATCATTGGCAGTCCAATCCGAATTGCAATTTATAATTTTAAAATAATAGGAAAAAGATTGTTGTCCAATTTCATCAAATTCGCATTGTAGCGGAAATTTTTGATTAATTGGCATAATTGGTGGATTTAAAGATGCATCAGCTTCTCCAGTTTGAAGGTATAAAAGGGGCGTTTTTATAGATGATTTATAGATGTAATCATCATAGATGAGAGTGGAAGTTGAAAAAATATAATTAGAAAATATAAAAAAAAGTACGAAAAGGTATTTTACCATTTATCTTACAGTTCCTTGTCCTTGACCAGCTCTTCTGAGAATATCATATTCAAAATCAGGGCAGGGTAAAGATTTTGGTTGTTTTCTACCGTTAGTTTTGAATACATAAGATAAATGTACTTCGTGCGAACCGCCAGTTCCAGGCTGTGTAGAAACTGTAAGATCGTAAGAATATCCAAATCCAAATCCCATATAAGTTGCTCCAATCAAAAATACAATTGATTCATTGTTTTGAACATTTTGAATATTTCCTGTAGCTAAAGTACGTTGAAACTGTTTAAAAGGAATTCCTCTATACCAAGCTCCTGCAATCATCCATTTATAACCCCAGTATAAACCAACATCAACTTGGTCGTTGGTTAATTGTTTTCTATAGCTAATAGTTGGCGTAAGCGACATCATAGTCGGATTTCCATTATGCAAACCTGCTGAACCTGTATTTAAAATTAATGGAATTTTATAGCCAATCGCAGCAGTAAATCTAATAGGTAATTTTCCTGCATCTCCTGAAGTTACAAAAAATGATTGGTTAGGGCGATTCAAATGATGTGTTGTTAGAGAAACATACAACCTTTTTGCATAGTATAAAACACCAGCCGAAATATCTGGAACAATTTTTGGGGAAATAACTGGAGAAGCTCCTCCAACAAATCCTAATGTATTGTCAAATTGAGATGGTAGTGATCCAACTTCTACACTTTGTTGGATTAATCCACCTTGCAAACCAAATCGAATAATATTATTGTTATTTATTTTTAATTCGTAAGAATAAACCATATTAAACCAAAAACTTTTAACAGCTCCATCGCCTTGTCTATCATACATTAATGAACCGCCTATACCACTTTTGTATTTATTAACATAAGTGTCAAACGATAAATAACTTTGTGGGAAATAATTTCCAGGTTGGTTTGTCCATTGAAATCTATGGTGAGTTAAAACCCTATTAGCATGTCTGCTACCTGCAAAAGCTGGGTTCAGATACAAAGGAACTGAATAAAACATTGAAAACTGAGGGTCTTGAGCCCAAATTTCAAAAGATATAAAAAGTATCGAAAACAATATTTTTAAGCGTTTCAAAGCAAATTTTTTACTAAATTAATAATAATTTTTAAAAAACCTTAATTTTATCTAATAAAATTATCAAAATAGAGATAAATAGTTCTTCATTACATTAAAGGTGTATGAAATTTAGATGATTTTTTAGATTTTTTACTTATATGTAAGGTAGTTTTAAATGATATTTCATAAGCATTTCCTGTCAATCCAGACAAAGATTTTTTGAAATCATTTGTGTAAAAATCATAACTAAATCCTAATCCGTAATATTTACTTCCAAATCCAAACTGAAAAATCATAGCATCGGCAAATCGATAGGAATATCCAAAAACTAATCTTGTTGGCTTAAAATATTCGTCATGATCAGGAATTAAATAGGTTAATGTAGTTCCGAGCGTGAAGGCAGTATTGCTACCGCTTTTTATCCAAAACACATTTGGTGACATATTTATTTTTTTTGCAATATGTATTTCAATGCCCGAATGAAATTTAAGCGTAGTTGATAATTTATCAGTTTTTCCTGCAAAAGGCGATTGATTAGGAGCATTCAAGTGACCAGCCACTAAACCTAAATAAAAACTAATCCCAGGTGCATACACATTTCTACCTGCATTATAATAGTAAAGTACACCAGCCATTATATCCGGCATAATTTTACTCATTTTTTGATTTGACTTAATTAATTCATCTGTTGAAGATGAAGCATTAAATCCACCTGAACCATCGTAACCACTACCGAGTCTAAGAGAATTTGGATCTATATTTCTTTGTAAAATTCCGCCCTGTAATCCAAAGGTGAAATTTTGAGGTACAGAACTACCAAATTTTAAATTATAAGCACCTCCAAAAGAAAAACCTAAAGTGTTCATTGTATTACCTGCACCTGCATGATACACATTAATTCCAAAACCACCTCTTTGAGGTGCTTCTTCGTCTTTGCTACCATGCCATGGAATTATTATTGCTAATGATTGTGTGTTGTAAGAAGTTCCTGACGTTGGGTTAGAATTCCGCTCTCCATTACCTAAAACTTGTTGAGATCTATGAATTCCTGTTATTGCAAATCGATGTTCTAAGCCAGCAATCGCTGGATTCAAATATATTGAAGATGCATAAAACTGCGAAAAGGCAGGATCGCTTTGACTCATTGAACGGATTTGCAAAAGCAATAAATATAAAAATAAGAAATTATAAGTAAATTTTTTAAGCATAATTATTTGGCAATAATACAAATAATTATTTGAAATAAAAGTTAAAAATGAATTTTTCTTTAATGTAAAGGTTTGTTTTTTACTTTTTTATAAAATTATAAAATTATTTTATTTTAAATATTTTTTAAAAAAGTAATTATTTCAATAAATTATAAATAAAAAAATTACTTTTTATTTATAATTTATTAGAAAATAAACCTTTCATTTTTTATTTAAGGTTATTATATTTTTATTTGTATAAATATTTTAAAAATAATGGCAAAATTAAATCAAAATACTAAAAGTCAAAATTCACAATCTGTTGAAATTAATAAATTAAATCCTAATATAATTTATTATATTTTGTTAGGAATAATTTTGTTAGCAATAGCATTAGTGAGATTTAGATTAATCGATATTCCGCTCGAAAGAGACGAAGGCGAGTACGGATACATGGGTAAATTGATACTTGACGGTATTTTACCTTACAAAGATGCTTATAACATGAAATTACCAGGAACTTATTTTATGTATGCTTTTTTTATGTTTTTTTTAGGAAAAACTTATACAGGAATTCATTTTGGACTTTTGTTAATGAATGCAGGGACAATGACTTTACTTTTTTGGGGACTTAAAAAGTATATTTCTCCCATAGCAGGATTAGCAGCAGCACTTACTTATGGAATTATGGCTGTAAGTGTAAATATGCTTGGTTTTGCTGCTCATGCCACTCATTTTGCCGCTTTTTATATTGCTTTAGGATTGTTTTTTTGGAGTAAGTATAAAGATATGAATTCAATTAAATGGGCTTTATTGACTGGAATAGCTTTTGGAACTGCTTTTTTAATGAAACAACAAGTAGTATTTTTTTTAATTTTTGGAGGAATAATATTTTTACTTCATCATGGATTAATTAAACCATTAAATATTACCAAAATGATTTTACATACGGCAATTTATTCTTTAGGAGTATTTATTCCGTATATCTTAATTTTATTACTTATGGTTATGAGTGGAAATTTTGATACTTTTTGGTTTTGGACAGTTGAATATGCTTCTAAATATGCTGGTGGAGTCGATTGGGAACAAGGTAAAATGCTTCTTGGTATGACTTTTAAACCAATTTGGGATGAATTAATGTGGTTTTGGTTAGTAGCTTTTGTAGGGTTAATTCTTATATGGGTTTCAAAATATTCATTAGAAGTTAAAATTACGTTAATGCTTTTTGTATTAATGGGAATTGCTTCAGTTTGCCCTGGTTTTTATTTTAGACAACATTATTTTATTGTGGTTTTGCCTTCAGTTGCTTTATTGGTTGGTGTAACTTCTGATTTTGTTGCTAAATTATTTAAAGCCAATAGTTTACGTTTTCTTCCTTTAGTAATTTTATCTTTTTTATGTATTGGAGTTTATGCTAAAGGAAAAATGTATTTTATCAAAACGAAACCAATGCCTTTGTGTAAAATGATTTATGGTACAAATCCTTTTGTTGAGTCGGTTGAAATTGCTAATTATATTCAAAAAAACTCAAAAGAAACTGATAAAATTGCAGTTTTAGGCTCTGAACCACAAATTGCATTGTATGCTGATCGAAAATCGGCAACTGGACACATATATACGTATGGATTGATGGAAAATCAACCTTTTAACAAAAAAATGCAAGCCGAAATGATTTCAGAGATTGAAAAAAATAAACCTGAATTTTTAATATATTGCAACATAAGAACTTCATGGTTGATTCAACAAGGTTCGCCAATGGATATTTTTGATTGGTATGGAAAATATGCAAATCAAAATTATAATATTGTTGGACTTATTGACGTTGCTCCACAAGGTCAAAGTAATTATTATTTTGACGCTGATGTTAACCGACAACCTCAAAGTCAAGAATATGTACTTATTTACAGAAAAAAATAATGGAACAGCCCACTTAATTACCAAATACACAAAAAACTACGTTTTTTGACCTCTTTTGCCCTTGAGAAAAGATAATTAATGAAGTTTTGAAAG
>REAG01000167.1 GCA_004294265.1 Cytophagales bacterium
TTTATTACTAAAAAAAACATTTGCGAAGCAAGTCCCTCCCCTTGGGGAGGGATTTAGGGTGGGGCTTTTAATCTAGTAATTTTAAATGCGAATTCCTTGGCGGTTCAGTATTTCACAGTCATAAATGTAGTAAAAAAAGCTACCTTTGCAATGCCCGAAAATGTTATTTCAATCTAAAAAGCATCTAAAATATGAACTATTTCTAAAGTTTTTTCTTTTATATCAACGATAGAAATAATATCAAATCGAATATTTTTGTTCCAATCTGTTTCAAAAATATAATTTTCGGCAGCTATTTTTAATTGATTCATTTTTGTTTTTGAAACTGCTTGTTCTGGAAAACCAAATTTTAGACTTTTACGGTATTTTACTTCCACAAAAATAAGAATTTCATCTTTTTGAGCAATAATATCAATTTCAAAACGCCCTGAACGATAGTTTTTTTGAAGAATATGAAAATCATTTTTAACTAAAAAATCTTCCGCTAATTTTTCTCCCCAGTTTCCTTTTTGGGTGTTTGAGGACATAAAATTTAGATTTTAGATTTCAATAATGCTTGTTCTACGTCTTTAATAATGTCGGAAATATGTTCTAAACCTACAGAAATTCGCATTAAACCTGGTGTAATTCCTACTGCTCTTCTGTCCTCGTCCGATAGTTTTGAGTGCGTAGTTGAGGCAGGATGTGTAGCAATTGTTCGGGTATCGCCAAGGTTGGCAGAATGAGAAAACATTTCAAAAGCATTGAGGAAATTTCGACCTCTTTCTAAACCGCCTTTTACTTCAAATGTTACTAAACCGCCTCCCATTTTCATTTGTTTTTGAGCTAATTGAAATTGCGGGTGCGAGGGTAAATACGGATATACAGTTCGTTCAATTTCGTGGTTTGTTTCTAAAAATTGAGCTAATTTAAGGGCATTTTCGCAATGTTTTTCCATTCTTATGCTTAAAGTTTCAAGACTTTTTGATAAAATCCAACCATTAAATGGAGATAGTGAAGGACCTGTATGTCGGGCAAAAAATCGTATTTCTTTGATTAATTCTTTAGTTCCTAAAATACAACCTGCAATTACTCTTCCTTGCCCGTCAATAAATTTGGTGGCGGAATGTGTAACTATATCTATGCCAAATTTAGCAGGATTTTGCAAATATGGAGTAGCAAAACAATTATCTACATTAGAAATAATATTATTTTTCTTACAAAGTTTTGCAAACCACATCAAATCTATCAAATCCAAAGAAGGATTTGAAGGCGTTTCTATAAAAAACATTTTAGTATTGGGTTGAATTAAACTTTCCCAAGTTTCGGGTTTTTTAATATCTGCATAAGAATAGGTTATTCCCCATTTTGGCAAAATTTGAGTAATAATTTGATGTGTTGAGCCAAAAATTGAACGAGAAGCTAGAATATGATCACCTGATTTTAGCAAAGCAGCCATGCTCGTAAACATAGCCGACATACCTGAAGCAGTTGGAATTCCGTCCTCACAACCTTCTAGAAGGCACATTTTTTCAATAAATTCGTTATTATTTGGATTTGAAAAACGGGTATATATATTGCCAGAAATCTCATCTGCAAATAAAGCACGGGCTTGTTCGGCATCATCAAACACAAAACTTGAGGTTACAAAAAGCGGAGTGCTATGTTCTCTATATTGAGAGCGTTCGGTTTGTGTGCGAATGGCTTGCGTTTCAAAATTTTCGTAAATCATTAATTTCCAAATTTAATTTCACAAATATACGTAAAAATTAAATTAACAAAATTTAATTTTGAAAAAAGTTTATTATTCCAACTTTTAAGAATTAATTACTATCAAAAATATTATTTTTTGTAATAGTATTAAATAAACCGAACTATTACAATTATAATGTGATAACTCAATTTTTATTTCATAAAGTAAGTTTATTTAAAAATAAACCATATGTAAGATGTTTTTATTTTTAAAGTTTATATATATTTGAAAATTATTATTATAAATAACATAAATTAAATTTATTTATGAATAAAAAAATCACTATTTTTTTAGTTCTTTTTTATAGCTTTTTATTTTTTCCACAAAGTAGTTTTTCGTTTAGAGTTTCTGGAGGAGAATTAACATATTCTTATAATACTTCAACAGGAAAATATGATTTTACTTTAGTTGCTTATGCTAATTGCTCTTCTCCAATTCCATTTTTAAATCAATATTCTATTTTTTATAAATCAACGATTTGCAACAAAGAAGGTTCGTTTTCGGTAGCAAAAGTAAGCGAAGTTATTTTGGGAAGTAATTGCAAATCTTTCAAAACCACTTGTGAAGGTGGCTCAAGTTTTGGGATAAAAAAACTCATATATAGAGGTGTTTTTGAAGAAAAAGAGCTTTGTGAAGATTGGAAATTTTCTTGGATAGAATGTAACAGAAATTTAGCTATTAACACGATTGTGCAAAATAATGGAGGCGTATGTTTATATATAGAAGCAAAATTAAACAATAAAAAATCTCAAAATAATGCAGCTAAATTTGCAAATGACCCACAAATAATAGTATGTAATGGCGTAAATAGATTATTAAATTTTAAGGCTTCTGATGCTGATGGAGACAGTTTGCAATACAGCTTAATAAATGCTAAACAAAATTCTATATCAAATATTTCTTACCAATCTGGTTTGAATGGTATTTTGCCAATTAACTCTTCAGTTCCTATAAATATTAATTCAAAAGGTGAGGTAAATATTACTCCAACTTTGGTAGGACAAAAGTCGGTTTTTGTGGTAAAAGTAGATGAATTAAGATCGGGAACTTTGGTGGGAAGTACTTTGAGGGATATTCAAATAAATGTAGAAGGCTGTGAAAATAATTTACCTTCGATTACGGGCTTTAATAGAACTAATAATTATTCGATAGATGTTTGCGTAAGGGATGCTGAAGAACAATGTTTTTTTCTAGAAACGAATGACATAGATGCCAACGATAGTGAAGTTCATGTCAGATTTATACAAAAATTGCCAGGACAAACAGAAGAAATAAAAGTATTAAATAACAATAAAAAGAAAAAAGAAATTTATGCTTGTTGGTATCCAACGCTGAACCAAATTGGTACAAAAACTTTTTCGATTGCTGTTACTGATTCGGCTTGTCCTTTTAGCGGTTCTCGAACCTATAATTATAGTGTTAGAGTTAGTCCTAAATTAGATATTACTCCACTTTTTTTTAATAGAACCGCTAAATGCGATACTTTTATCAATATTGGAGCTTCTAATACCACTGGAGGCAATCCCAATTATAATTATTTTTGGAACTCAGGTCAAAAAACCGCAATTATTCAAGCTTCAATAGGAAAATATGTTCTAACAGTTACTGACTCAAAAGGTTGTTTTAGAACCCAAGATTTCAATATTGATGGTGGAATTAAAGGAAATATTAGTACAGTTGGTGCTTGTTTAGGCTCTTCAGCTTCGTTTTTTGATTTATCATTACCTTTAGGAACAAACCAAATAACTGAAAGAGAATGGGATTTTGGCGATGGTCAAAAGTCTTCGCTCGAAAATCCAACACATTTATACGCAGATACTGGGATTTATAATGTTCAATTAAAAGTAAAAGATAATAAAAATTGTTCAATTACTACAAAATCTAAAGTTAAAATTTGCCTACCACCTATATTAAAATTAAGAAGAGAGGAATGGTGTGAAGGCGAAAATAGTATTAATATTACAAATCGTACGAGCCGAAAATCAGATTGTGATACGATTAGAAAATTGATTGTTAATTATGGTTTTGGAAATGTTATTACCATTATTCCCAACCTAGATTTGCTTAATCAAGGTAGATTTCCATATCCAAATTTGAATTTGTATGTACTAAATAAACTATATTTACCTGGAAATTATACCGTTACAGCTCAAGTTTTTTATACTAATTGTTCTGTTACCATTCAAGATACATTTAAAATTTATCCTAAACCCCAAGTTGCTATCAATAGAAGCGATTTTATATATGAATGTACGCCAACAACAATAACCTCTACCGAGCTTTCAACCGATTACCAACCTTGGAAATATACTTGGACAAAAAACTATATGGTTGTTTCAACTTTGCCGCCCACTTTTATTGTGGATGCACCTGCAAAGTATAAAATCACTGTTTTTAATACAATTGGTTGTGGCGTATATGCAAATTTAGATGTAACAAATGCCTTTCAAAACACCTTTAAACCAGGCGATTATTGTGAAGAAAACAGTAATATTAGCATGAATAATGCCCGAATAAGTAAATGGGGAGTTACAACTTGGCAATGGGATTTTGGCATAGGAAATCCTTTGACTTCGAGCCTTCAAAATCCTTCTCATATTTTCCCAAAAGATAGTATTTGGATTATAACATTAATTAGCACGGATACCAAAGGATGTAAAGATACATTAAAAAAAGCTGCTGTAACTTATTTGCCAAAAGGTCCGATTACTATTACATCTGGAAATTTATATTGCTTTGGAGAAAAAATTGAAATAAAAGGAGCTTACGGCAAAACAATTTCCAAGTATAAATGGAATTTTGATGCCAATTATGAGTTTGAATATGGATCAAGTGCAACTGCTATTGATAGTATTCCAGTTGGAAATCCACGAAAAAATCGAGAACCAAGATATAAATTTAACCAATCGAACGGTTATTTTGTAGCGACAACGCCTTTTGGAAGTAAAAATTTGCTTCAACAAGTTGAGTATAACAATTCATGTGTAAAAACTTTTTCAGGAAACTATACTTTATATGAACCATTTAAAATAAGTGCAGATGTCAAAAATTTGTGCTATAATCAGTTTCCTACAAGCGTTTCGGGCATAGTTTTATCGAGTCAATTTAATGTAAATGGATGGAAATATACACTTTCTGCCTTACCGACTCCTTATGATAATGCAATCGCCACTAATTTGCCACGAACTTTTAATGGACAAAATTTTGAACATCAATTTATAAAACATGAAAATTTTTCTTTAAATATTCTTGCCGAAGACGATAATTTCTTGCATCCTTGCAGGATAGATACCACCATTTTCAGAACAGTAAAGAAAATTTCTAAACCCGATTTTAATGCCTTAGGAAGATGCTCAGGGCAAGAAATAGTATTTGATTTTACTCCACGTGATGCCTACGAAACCCAAGATAGCGTACTTTTCGTGTGGGGAGACGGAACTTTTACGCCAACTTCTGGCAAATATGGAACAAAATCTTCAGACCCGTTTTTTAAAAAAATATACAATCAAAAAGGAAATTATTTAATAAAAGCATTAGTAAAAACTACCGATACCGAAAATGTTTTATATGGTTGCAAAGATTCAACCTCAAAAACTTTTGAAGTATTGCCAAATCCTAAATCTGGCTTTACTTTTTCAAATCCTTGTTTTTTTCAAGATGTAGTATTTTCTGATACTTCCAAAAATAGTTCGCCAACTCAAACCATCAACAATAGTAAAACCGTTTGGATAGTTTCGCAAGATTCTATTTTTAATAAAGGAAAATCTCTCACTTATAAGATGAAAGATTTAAGAGCTGTTGATATAACTTTAGTAGTTACAGACAACCTTGGGTGCAAAGGAAAATCAATGCAAGTACTTACCGTTAATCCTGCACCAAAAACCGAATTTGAATATAGCTTAAATGGAAATGAAATCCAACTCATTAACAAAAGTAAAAGCGAAGGATTGGAGTCAAATATTACTAAAAATTATTGGGAATTTGGAAATGGAGAAATCTCTATTGATAAAAATCCTATTTTTACCATCAAAAACACATTGGAATATATAGTGCTTACTTCTACAAATCAATATAATTGTTCCGATATAGATTCTTTAGATTTGGCTCCCAAATATATATTTCCAACCGCATTTAGTCCTAATGCCGATATTGTAAATAATGAAGCTTTTATTATTTATAATTTTGGAATAAAAAAACTTAATTACTTACGAATATTTAATCGTTGGGGACAATTAGTTTTTGAAACCAATGATTTAAAACAAGGCTGGAATGGCACTTATAAAGGTGTTGATCAGCCTGTGGGCGTATATCAATATATATACGAATTAGAAGATGTATTTGGTAAAATTATTCCGCCTGTTCAAGGTAATTTGACTTTAATTAGATAAATGAAAAGTATATTTTTAGGTATTATATTTTTATTCTCTTTAAATTGTTTATCTCAAGATTTGCACTTTTCGCAATATTATGTTTTGCCAAACATGTTAAATCCTGCCTTTACTGGCAAATTTAATACTGATTATAGAGTTGCTGGCGTGCATCGCAGACAATGGATGGAACTTAACACGCCTTATATTACCAACGGAATTACAGGAGAAATAAATGTAAGAGTTGGCTCTATGAAATATAATATGGTAGGTTTAGGTCTGAACATAGCAAGCGATCAGTTAGGACGAAATTCAGAAAATGGACGCATATTTTCAAATACACATATCGTAATATCTGGTGCTTATCATGCTTATTTAGATGAATTTTTAAGACATAAATTATCTGCGGGAATTCAAACAGGATTTTCGAGAAAGTCTTTTGATGCCTCAGGTTTATATTTTGGAAATCAAATCGAAAACTATGCATATAGCATCACGCTTTCAAGCGGAGAAAATACTGCTCAACCTTACTTGCAAAACTTAAATATAAATTTTGGTTTGGCTTATCAATTTAAAGTAAAACAAAATTTTGAATTTGAAGCCGGTTTAAGTATTTTTAATATCTTGCCATCCAAAGAAAGTATTTCTAATTTGAAAGGAAAATTACCACCGAGATTTGTCTTTAACCTCAGCTCTATTTACCAAATAAATTCAAAATTAAGTTTTAAACCCCACATATTATATATGAATCAGGCTCTAACTTCCGATTTTATTTTGGGAGGTTTAGTAGGGTTTCATTTTTTAAATACTCGAAAATCTATATTTTATGCAGGTGCTTTTCATCGCTTAAATGAATCTTTTATTCCTACATTGGCTATGCAATATGGAAACTTTTATTTTGGAATTAGTTATGATTTGAATGTAGTTGGACCTAAAAAATTGGTTTCGGCAGTAAATATTAAACGATCAAATTTGGGTTCAATAGAGTTTACTTTGGTTTATGGCGGATTTTTAAAACGAATTTTGCCTCCAAGAATGAGCGTACCTTGTGGCATTTTATAAAAAAAAATGAAAATATACACCCTAATAGTTCTATTTTTTTTAAGTTTTATTTTATCTTCACAAGATAGAAATATAAATAAATTATCAGCTAAGCAACAGCTCAAAACAGCTCGATTTTTAATAAAAAAAAATAGTCATTTTGAAGCTATAGAAATAATTAAAATATTACTTAAATCAGATCCCAAAAATACAGGTTTAATTTCGCTTTTGGCTCAATCGTATTTGCAAGTACGTGATTATGAACGAGCAACACAACTTTATGCAACTTTAATAGATAAAGATGGAAAGTCGGATGCATGGTTGCCTTATTCCAAATGTTTGAAATATAAAGGTAAATATTTAGATTCTTTTGAGGCTTATAAAATGTATATTAACAACGCTCGAAAAGCACCAAACATGAAAGGAAATGTGCTTACCAAATTTAATCAAAATTACGAACAAGAAACAAAATACTTTGCTAAATCATTGGCATTATCTCAAAAAGAACCCTCTAAAGCTACCATTATTCATTTAGGTAATGATGTAAATTCGGGTTATTCAGATATTTCGCCTTGTTTGAAAGATAGTAATAATCTTATATTTGCCACCCATCAGTCGGATTCAGTATTGAAATTTGGGTACGGAGAGGCTCAGTTTAATCAAATTAAATTAATGAAATCTGAAAAGAATTTAGATGACACCTGGGGAAAACCAAAATTAATTAAAGAAGTCAATAAAATTGGTTATCATGCAGCAAATGGAACTTTTAATGCCGATAAATCAAAGTTTTATTACACTTTATGTAAATATGATAAAAAAGACCGTTTGATATGTCAAATTTATAAGAGTAAAGTTGAAAATGGTAAGATTTTAGCAGGAAAAAAGTTAAATGGTAATATAAATTTACCTCAATTTACATCTACTCAGCCATCTTTAAGCTATACCTTAATAAATAATGAACCACATGAAGTAATTTATTTTAGTTCAAATCGGAATGGTACGATGGGTGGAATGGATATTTTTTACGCCATTTCTGATGCCAAAGACCGTATTATTTCAGTTCAAAATGCAGGAATAAATATTAATTCGGCAGCCGATGAAGTTACTCCTTTTTATGATAATGTAAGTAATAAATTATATTTTAGTTCAAACAATAATTCTGGTTTGGGTGGGTACGATATTTACGTTTCGCAAGGCGAAAAAAATCAATGGAAAATTACTAGAAATATGGGTTTACCAATTAATTCTAGTGCGGATGATACTTATTTTAGAATGGAAGAAAATGCCGAAAAAACTTTTTTAGTTTCCAACAGACCAGGCGGAAATTCTCTTACTTCCGAAACTTGTTGCGATGATATTTATAATGCACAAATTTATAATCAAAATAATTTAATTGTCAATGTTTATAATCCAAAAAAAGTGAAAATTAATACAGATTCGCTTTCTATAACGATGATTTCTAAATCAAAAGAAGAATTAAAATTTCAGATTTCTGAAACTGATTCTTTACAAAAACAATATCCTTTAAAACCCAATGATGAACTTTTAACCACCTTAATAGTAAATAATGATACAATAAAATTTGAAACATTTACCAATACAAAATCAAATATAGACACGAATTATAGATTTGATAAATCTAAAATTGATTTTGTCTTAGAAAATTATCCCAACGAAAACGTACAAATTATTCAACTTTATTTAAAAGAAAAATTACCCAAATTAGATACTTTACCTAAACCTGCACTTGCTTTTAATGACCCAAAAATCGAAATTATAAATCCAAAACCAATTTTAGTTGAGATTACAACCGATAAAAACGAAAAAATTAAAGTTCCTATTGATTCAATTCCAAATTATAAAAACAAAGAAAATATTGAATTTAGTTATTATTTTAATTTTGGGTACAATGAAAAGGATTTTATTAAAAAACAAGAGCATAATTTTGATTTTATTACTGATTTATTAAAGAAACATCCCGAAAGTTATGTTCAAATCGAAGCTCATTCGGATAGTGTTGGAAAGGATAATTACAATTTATTGCTTTCACAAAGCCGTGCCAATAAAATTAAGGCTTATATGATTTCAAAAGGTGTTTCTGCTTCTCATATAAAAGCGGTTGGCTATGGCGAAACCAAACCATTAATGCCAAATTCTATGCCTGATGGTTCGGATAACCCCGAAGGAAGAGCTCAAAATAGAAGAGGTGTTATTAATATTGTAAAAAAACACAAGCAATAGGGAAATTAAAACAATATTAGGTTTTTTTAACCTCAATTCTATTTTCTTTTACACCTATATTGATAAGTTAGGGATTTTTTAAACCAATTATCCTTAATCTTTCCTCAAAAGGGAAATCAATACATAGACTTAACTTAACGAAATTGGGTTTGGGGTTGGGGGCTTTTTTTGAAACATTTATCTGAAAGTTACTACAAATTTTAATTTTAAATAACATTAAAAAAAAAGGACTGAAAATTAAATATGTAAAATAAATTTGTAATTTTACTCAATGTTCGATGTTCTACAATATGATTATGCCATCCGTGCTTTAATTGCTGCTTCTGTAGTGGGGATTACATGCGGAATTTTAGGTTGTTTCGTTATTTTAAGACGCATGGCATTGATTGGAGATGCACTTTCGCACGCCATTTTGCCTGGCGTAGTTGTTGGTTTTATGCTTTTTGGGCATAATCCTTTGGCTATTTTTGCTGGTGCTGTATTAGCTGGATTGCTCACTTCCGCTATTATAACCTGGATTCAAAGAAATTCTATAACCAAAGACGATGCTTCTATTGGCATAGTTTTTACCGCCATGTTTGCTTTAGGAATTATAGGAATTTCTTGGCTAACCAAAAAACAAGGAATTCATTTGGATATGAAAGACTTTTTATTTGGTAACGTACTTGGCGTTTCGGATGCCGATTTGTGGCTTACTGGTTTGATAGGATTGTATGTTATTGCGAGTATTACTTTATTTTTTAAATACTTTTTTATTACTACTTTTGATCCACTATTGGCTCTTACCATAGGTATTTCGGTTTCAGTAGTTCATTATTTTTTAATGTTTTTATTATCATTAACCATTGTAGCTTCTTTACAATCTGTAGGTGTGATTTTGGTGGTTGCTATGCTAATAATTCCTTCATCCACAGCTTATTTACTGACCGAAAAATTAAAAATCATGGTTATTTTATCAGGAGTATTGGGATTTATTTCTGCCACTGTTGGTTTTTTATTAGCTGCCATTTATGAAACTACTCCAGGTCCAGCCATGACGCTCACAGGCTCGTTTTTGTTTGGAATTGCATTACTTTTTTCGCCCAAAAGGGGAGTAATAGTGAAGTTCTTTTCTAAATTAAGAAAAAAATATATTATACAACAACAAGATTTATTAAAACTTATTTACAAACACAATAAAGAACATTTTTTAACTTTTGATCAAATTAAATCTGAAGCAATTTTTATTTCAAAAGGATTTTTGAAAATTCATTTAAAGCATCTTAATTACCATAAACACATTATATATAATGAAAATAAAATTAAATTAACGCAATCGGGCGTTCACGAAGCTGATATTTTAATACGAGCTCATAGAGTTTGGGAAAGCTATTTAGTAAATCAAATGAATATTCCTATGGATAAAATTCATGCTTCGGCCGAAGTTTTAGAACACGTTTTGCCACGAGAATTTGTTGATGAAATCGAAAAAGATTTGGGTTACCCAAAAAATGATCCGCACGGATCACCAATTCCTAAAATAAAATACGAAACTACTCGTTTATCTAATTTAAAAGTTGGTCAATCAGGTATTATTTCTGAAAAACAATCGGATGCATTAAAGGAATTATGGAAATTAGGAATTTTATCGCATACTAATATTGTCGTAAAACAAATTGGAACTGATTACGTTACAATTCATGTTAATCAGTCTGAAATAGAAATTAAAATAACAGATGCCGAAAAAATAAACGTAAAAATTTAACATTTATCAATAAACTAAACTAAACTAAACTAAACTAAACTAAACTAAACTAAACTAAACTAAAATTAACATTTTAAAAATTAAAAAAAATGAAAAAATCAATCAAAAATATTCTTTTACTAGTTTCAATTTCAATGTTTTTAGGTTTTAAACCCGCTGAAAAAGGAAATTCTAAAAGTCCAATTAATTGGCTTACATTTGAACAAGCCTTGGCAGAATCAAAAAAATCAAAACGTAAAATATTTATTGATGTTTATACAGATTGGTGCGGTTGGTGCAAAAAAATGGATGCTTCAACTTTTAGCAACCAAAAAATGGCAGATTATTTGAATAAAAAATATTATGCTGTAAAACTAGATGCCGAAAGTATGAAAACTTTTGAATACAAAGGAAAAACTGTCAGTGAAAGAGAATTGGCAGGGCAAATATTTCAAGTTTCTTCTTATCCTACAACCGTTTATTTAGATGAAAATTTTGATATGCTTTCTCCTGTTCCAGGCTATTTAGATGTGCCAACTTTTGAAAAAATTATTAAATTTTATGGCGATGATGTTTTTAAAAAACAATCTTGGCAAGATTATGAATCCAGTTTCAAACCAAGTAATTAATCTTTCAAATTTTTATTATTCTTATAAAATATAAATGAAAAAAATTATAAATAGTTCAAATGCACCAGCTCCAATAGGTCCATACAGCCAAGCAGTTCAATTTGGAAATATGCTTTTTGTTTCTGGTCAAGTATGTTTTGAACCACAAACAGGTGCTTTGGTTAATGCAGATATAGTTTCTGAAACGCATCAAGTTATGAAAAATTTAGGAGCTATTCTAAAAGAAGCTGGATATGACTATTCAAACATTTTAAAAACCTCAATTTTTGTAAAAGATTTGAATAATTTTGCAACTATTAACCAAACCTATGCTACTTATTTTACTGAAAATCCACCAGCTAGGGAAACCATTGAAGTAAGCAGATTACCAAGAGATGTTAATGTAGAAATTAGTTGCATCGCAGCGAAATAGCAATAATTTTGTTTATAATATTTTAATTAATACAATTTTTTTAAATACCAAATGAAAGCATATATTTTTCCTGGACAAGGCGCTCAATTTGTTGGAATGGGCAAAGATTTATACGAAAAATCAGACATTGCAAAGAAATTATTTCAACAAGCCAACGAAATTTTGGGTTTTGAAATCACAAAAACAATGTTTGAAGGGTCGGAAGAAAATTTAAAGCAAACAAAAATTACGCAACCTGCAATTTTTTTACATTCAGTTATTTTAGCAAAAGTAGTTGAAATTAATCCTGATATGGTTGCTGGACATTCTTTAGGTGAATTTTCGGCTTTAGTTTCAAATGGTACTTTATCTTTTGAAGATGGTCTTAAATTGGTTTTAAATCGTGCTTTAGCTATGCAAAAAGCCTGCGAAATTCAACAAGGCAGTATGGCTGCAATTTTGGGTTTAGCTGACGATAAAGTTATTGAAATTTGCAGTAATATTACAAATGATGTGGTTGTGGCAGCAAATTTTAACTGTCCTGGCCAGTTGGTAATTTCTGGTTCGGAAAGTGGAATTGCTATTGCTTGCGAACAAATGAAAGCTGCTGGTGCCAAGAGGGCTTTGCCTTTGCCTGTGGGCGGTGCTTTTCATTCGCCTCTTATGGAACCTGCAAGAGTTGAGTTGGCTGATGCCATTAAAAATACCCATTTTTCTTCGCCTTTATGCCCTGTTTATCAAAATATAAATGCTCAACCATCGATTGACATTGAAAACATAAAACATAATTTAATTTCACAATTGACTGGCTCGGTAAAATGGACGCAATCAGTTCAAAAAATGATTCAAGATGGTGCAACCGAATTTGTAGAATGTGGTCCTGGAAAGGTTTTGCAAGGTTTAGTAGGCAAAATAGCTCAAGGTACAGTTACAAGCAGTGTAACTTTTTAGTTTTTTTACTACTGATTAAATAGAATCGGTAGTAAACTTTTAATATTTCTTTTTTATTCGTACATATTTCATTTTTATTACTTTTTATATCCATTTTTTAATTTTTCAAGTTATTTAATTTTATTACCAATTATTTATCTGAAAAAATATTGAAAGATTCAACCCTTAAATGCAACTATTTTTGGTTAAATTTATTGAATAGCCCATTTAATTACCAATCACTTAAAAAACTACGTTTTTTGAGTTTCTTTGCCCTTGAGAAAAGATTATTATTGAGGTTTTGATATATTAACTTGAAGTCAATATATCTATAAATTAACTTAGCGTAAAGTACTGATTATAAATAAGTTGTAAAAAAAAAATTATAGATAAATACACGTCAGGTTAATAAATATTTGAGTTTACCTTTAAAATGTAGCTATACAGACTTTTCCAAAAATTTATATGCTTATCGAATCCTAAATGTTACTTGTCGATTTTAATTTAACATTGATAGAATTTACTAACATTAGGTAAAACTACGTGTATGTTTTTATGAAATTTATACTAAATTTGATGCAAAATTAATATTAAAACACTTTTTAAAATTTACTTTTATGATAAAAAATACATTATTTATTGTAATAATTACAATAAACTTAACATTTTCGCAAGAAACAAAACTTAATTTTTATGCCCAACCGGGCTTAGATGTTTTACATTCTCCTTTAAATAAAGATGTTGGTGTAATGTTTAGAGGGGCTCAATTTATTGCTTATATTACTTCAAATATTACGGATAGATTAATTGCTGCCGTTGAACTTCATCCGCATGTGAATTTTAAAAATGGTCCTGAATTTGAAATTGAACGATTATTTTTAAAATATTATTTTCAAGATTATTTTAGTATTCGTGCAGGTAGAATGTATATGCCCGTTGGCTATTGGAATCAAAACTATAATTTTGCTGCTGTTATGATTCCTGTAATAAATCGTCCAAACATTTTACAACCTGGTCACGAAGATGGTTTTATAAACACAAGGGATATAGGAATTCAATTTGAAGGTAATGATATTGGTGGATTAAGATTTAGTTATAAAGCCATGGTATCGAATGGGATTGGTAAAAATGGCGGTTTGGGAGGAAATTTTAGGAATTTTGATACCCATTTTGCATACACTACAAATATAAGTATTCAACCTATTGATGGTCTCAAATTTATAGTTTCTGGAATATATAACGATGTAATTCATAAAGGTGATCCAAGTCAATTTTCATCAGCAAATTTTATTGATAACGTACGCCAAATTGCCTACAATGGAAGTATTGTTTATATGAACTCTGACTATAAATTTGAATTAATAGCCGAATATATTTCAACCATCAATGCTTACAAAAATTTAGGTAATAAATCAATATATAGTGTTATATTTTATACTGGTTATAAAGCTACTGATAAAATAATCCCATATTTATATTCTGAGTTTACAAAGTTTGATAGTTCAGATCCATTATTTATGCCTGGAACTGGTTTAGATCTTTCTACTGTAAGTAATGAATTGACACTGCAATCAAATTTTAAGGTTTCGCCTGGTATAAGATATAGGCTTAATACAAACGCAGTTCTGAAATTTGAATATAATCTTTATAGTTTTGATAAAGAAAAATTTGTACATGGTCCATCAACTCAATTTGCCATCGGATTTTAAATTATTACTTTACCTTAAAAAAATCATAAAATGAAAAAAAATATTCTATTGTTTATATTTGTTATTAATTTAACTTTGCTAACTTCCTTTATTCAAAATAAAGATCTAGACCAATCCGTAGTTATTATTGTAAATAAAGAAAATCCTATTGAAAAACTTTCTGTTAGCGAAATCAAATTATATTGGCTTAGAAAAGTAAAAAAGCGTTGGACTGAATTGAATAAAAACATAAAACCTGTTGATAGAAAAGGTAAAAGTTCTGAACAAGAAGCTTTTTATAAAAAAGTGCTTAAAATGAGTGCTATTGATGTAGAATCTTACTTTAGTCAAAAACAATATGAAAGTGCGGAAAAGCCACAAGATAAATTCTCTAGCGATAAAGATATAATTGATTTTGTGTCGGAACAAGAAGGTGCTATTGGGTTTATAAATAGTAATTCAGTAAATTCGGAAATCAAATCAAAAGTTAAAATTGTGGCAACCATAAATTAATATTTATTAAAATAATAAAATGAAAAAGTTTTTTTATGGCATTGGCGGAAAAATAAAACAAGGTTACATAGCAATTGTAGTCTTGTTTTTAGTTATTTCAGGAATTACATTTTATCAATCTTTGCAAAATCGAAATGATGATACTTTAGTAAATTCAAAATATTTTCCTTTATCTAACAAATTGGTTTATTTAAAACATACGCTAGAAAATTCTGAAAGATTGGTTTATAATTGGGCAAATCAACCTAATAAAAAAGATAAAGATAAGTTAATTGCCATTCTAGAATCTGAATTTCCAAATTTAAAAAGCGATATAGAAGATATTGCAATTATAGGAGATATTACTAAAGAAGAAAAAAATGTGCTTACAATTCTTGATAAAATAAATTCTTTAATACCTTATTTTAAAACGGTTACTTTAAAACTGGCACAAGACGAAGATTATGCCAACGATGAAAATATTGATGCTGCCAACGAAACTATATTTTTAAATATAACACCGGAAATAAAATATATTAATGAAAAGCTTACTGATGCTGTTTCTGCCCAACAAAATATTTTAAATTTAGCCATCCAACAAAAACAAGATCGTTTTAATATTCAAATTTTTATACTTTTAATATCCATTATTATATTTATTTGTATTAGTTTGTATGCTTCTTACTATGCTTCAAATACTATTGTAAAGCCAATTAATAATCTCAAAGAGATTATTAATTCGATGAGCAAAGGCGAAATAAAAGAAGTAGAAATTACTGAAACAAAAGATGAGATTGGCGACATGGTTGCTGCAACTAAAACCATGTTGAAAGGTATGAAAACCAATACTAATTTTGCTCTTGAAGTAGGAAAAGGGAATTATGAAAGTGATTTTATGCCATTAGGCGATTTAGATGAGTTAGGAAATTCTCTTAAAGAAATGAGAACCAATCTTAAACTAAATTCTGAAAAGGATCACGAAAGAAATTGGACCACTGCAGGTGTGGCTCAAATGGGAGAAATCTTACGAAACAATCAAAACGACATTGACTTACTTTACCGTGATATAATTAAATTTATTGTAAAATATTTAGAAATAAACCAAGGTGGATTGTTCGTTATTAATGAAAATAATGAAGATGATAAATTTATCGAAATGGTGGGTTGCTATGCCTATGATAAAGAAAAGAAAAATATAAGTAAGCGTTTAGAGTTGCAAGATTCCATCATTGGTGAAAGTATAAGAGATTTAGATACCATTATTCTTACTGAAATTCCAGACCAATACTTTGAAATTACTTCTGGATTAGGGCAAAAAACGGCAGGATTTATTTTGATAGTTCCTCTTAAAGTGAATGAAGAGGCTTATGGTGCTGTTGAGTTAGCTTCTTTTTCAAAAATTGATACTTACAAAATTGAATTTGTAGAAAAAATTGCAGAAAGCGTAGCATCAACTATGTCAGCTGTTAAAAAGAACACTCAAACTCAAAAATTACTCCAAGAACTACAAATTCAAGAAGAGTATTTAAGAAGTCAGGAGGAAGAAATGAGACAAAATTTAGAAGAATTAAACTCTACTCAAGAACTCATGCGGGCTCAAGAGCAACAAATGCTTGGAATTATGCAAGATTTATCCATGCGAAATGAAAGCTTGTTGGAAAAAGAACAAAATTATTTGTCGGAAATCAAACAATTAAAATTAAAATAATTTAATTATTACTTTTTTATTATTATTATTGCAAATTAGATGTTGGTATATCTAATCTATAAGTTTTTATCAATAAATTAAAAATTAATTTATTAAAAAATTAAAGCTAAAAAATGAAAAACATATTAATTGCAGATGATATTGAAATATTTAGAATGGCTTTAAAAAGCTATTTGAATAATGAAAATCATACTATTTTAGAAGCTTCAGATGGGCTTCAAGCCATTGAAATAATCAAAAATACAAAATTAGATTTAATACTATGTGATGTAAATATGCCAAATGCTACAGGCAATGAAGTTTTTCATTTTTTAAAATCAAATCAGTTAAATAAAGCAACGCCATTTATTTTTTTAACCGCTTTTTTAGATAGTATTTATGTCAATCAAAATGAAGTTGAATGTATTTCAAAACCAATCACAAAAGCTCAAATTAAAAAGATTGTAGAGAAATATTTGTGATTTTTTTTAATAATTTTATGGAATAGCCCATGTACTTACATTTTAAAAGTAAAACATAAATATTTCTTTCAAAACTTCATTAATTATCTTTTCTCAAGGGCAAAAGAG
>REAG01000030.1 GCA_004294265.1 Cytophagales bacterium
GCGAGTGTTAGAATTGGTGTTAGTAAATGCCTGTGCGTTTTTATAGGTTTTTTTGAGAGAAAAACCTAAGCCAAAACCATTAAAATCACCACCAGTTTCTGCACCCAAAGAAGGACTTACAAAGAAGTCGAATGTTTTAGTATCTGTTTCAGTTTTTTCTACAGTTGTTGCTGAACTATAATTTGCACCTGCATCAAAAGATACATTTTTTTCAAATACGCCTTTTACTTTTTGCTCTTCATTATCCGCTAATAATGATTTCCATTCGCCAATCGAACGATTGTAGAAAAAAACTGTATCTGGATTTTGTTTATTGGCAGGCCAGCTAATTGGCATGATTACTTGATAACTCGGACCATCTCCTAATAAAGTATTATCGGTAACTGCCAAAGCTCCCCAAACTTCTTTATCTCTGTTATCAGAACCGAATTTTGGATCTGTGGTTGGTAATTTAGAAACATACACAGGTTCGGTGATTGAATTTCTATTAACAGAGGCTGGATTTATAAATCTCAAATTTAAGTCTCTCAAACGGATTAAATCAGGAATTAAAGTTTTTTCGATATGTTGTTGGGTAAACATAAAACTTGTTCCAAATTTTGGGGTCATACGAATTCCTGTTTTTATTCCTAGTCTGTAACCACTAAAAGTATTTCCAACGCATATATTGCACTGACCTGCAGGTACTAATTGCACAATGTCCGATTTACCATAAACCAAATTTGTACCATAACCAATATATAAATCGGCATCACGACCCACAAAATTTGATTCTCCGCTCGTGCTCCAAGTTTCGGTAGTTGTAGAAACCGTTTCGGTTTCGGTTGAGTTTGTCCAATTTTGTTCAGATGATAATCCTACGGCAATATTATTTTGATATTCAGTTTCTGTAATTGTTCCTGCTCCAACGCCTGCAAATATTTTAACTTCAACACCTAATTTTACAGTTAATTCTGCATCTTGAGCCATCGAATTTGTTACATCCCACGAGTTAGCACTCGCTAATGTTGAGCCTTTTTCCAAAGTTGTAGAACTATTTGAACCAGGTGGATCGCGTAAAATAGCTACTAATTCTTTTGGTCCTGTTGTTACAAAATTATTTCCCGAGGGCATTCCCCCAAAAGCAATTCCTCTAAATGGATTGGCTTCTCTCCATATTGTTCTTAAATTTCCTGTCTGACCCGAAACCGCTACTATATTTAATGTTTTAGAAAACGACAATTCAGGGTTTAAATTATTGACTGCAATATTGGGCAATCCACCATTAAATTTATATTTAGTTTCGCCTTTTTCGTTTAATTCTAAAGTTTCTTGTTCGGAAGAAGTTGCCAAATTATTAATGATTTCGACTTTACCGTCTATTACTGGCACTTGGTCAGTGACAGAGGTATTTGAATTTGTATAACTTTCAAATAATTTAAGTTTAAATTCATATTGTTTACGTTGCTCAAAAACTGGAAATCCTAATAAATAAACGCCTGAAGTTGTGTTTACCAATTCTATATTTTGATTGATATTCAACACATTATCGGTGTAAGTAAAAGATTTTTCTCCAAATATTTCGGTGTCATCTTTATTCAAAACCGAAATTTGAGGTCTATTTCTTAATATAAAATCTTTTCGAGAGTCAAAAAAGAATGTGTCTAAACCAAAAGTAATTCTAGCATTTCCAATAGTTTTGGTTTCAACCTTTCTATATTTTGCAGGATTAAAAGGTGGAAAACCGGCTATGGTTACATTATTGACTACTTTTGCCAAAGTATCTGCCAAAGTTTCGGTTTGTTGAATGTATTGTAACAAATCTATCACCACATGAGCTTCGCTATCGAAAGTATAAGTTCCGGCAGTTACGTTGGTAACTAAATATTTTTCGGGAGGCAACATAGCAATAAATTCGCCAGAAATAGGATCGGGTTTGATGGTTACAAACTTGGTTGCAAAATCGGCTGAACTTCCAAAATTGCGACCCGCAAAAGTTTCGGTTCGGTTTGCCACTGCCAAATCATAGCCTTTTTGAGAAGTCATATAAATAATAGCGTTTCCGATATTATTTTTAGATCTTCCAAAACCTAATTTTTTTTCAGCCTCAACGGGTCCGCCAACTACTTTACCAACAAATTTAACTTTCGAAATATCAATAAATTCTAAACCAGAAATATTCTCAGTATAGTTAAAAACTGTATTTAAACCAGGAGCTGTAGGCATAGGAAATTTACCTTCGCCTTGAAAAGTGTGTAAATTTTTATTTAATTTGAGTGAATGTTCGCCAATAGGAACTTCTACAGTAAATCGCCCTAAATTGTCGGTCAAAATCAAACTTCCATCCGATTTTATGGCTGCTCTGTTATCAATTAAAATTGAAATGCCTTCAACCGGGAAAAAGCTATTTTCATATTTAACCGTTCCAGTAACTTGAAAAGAAGAAATATCTGTAAAATTTATATTATTTTGAATAGCTGCACCATCGCCAATATAACGAACAACTTGGTTTGGATTAAATTTATGAACACCATACATAGGCGTAAATGTATATTGACTGC
Source organism: Cytophagales bacterium (assembly GCA_004294265.1). GTDB lineage: Bacteria > Bacteroidota > Bacteroidia > Cytophagales > UBA9547 > REAG01. The sequence goes on from REAG01000030.1 coordinate 2,541, forward strand.
CTGCATTAGAATATGGAAAACCATTAACCACAAAGTTTCCATTTGCATCTGTAATTCCTTTGTATGCTAATTGGCTTCCGAGTGGCGTAGTATCTGTCCAAGCTGCTTTATTAAAAATAGCTCCATTATTATTATTAAAAGCTGTTCCTTTTCTAGAAAAATCAAAAAACTGATTGCCTGAACCCTCGTTTAGTTTCCAATAACCCGCCATTCCAGTTTCGTTTCCGCCAATATATTTATCGAAAAAGGTTTTTATGGTTGCTTTGTTTAAAGCAATATTATATAGACGCATTTCGTCTATATATCCTTGAAAAAAACTTGTTTTAGCTATATCTGTAGCAATATGAATGCCTGATTCATCCAAAGAGGGTTGAATACCTGCCAAATCACCTTTAAAATAAGATACTTTTTCGTTTAAGTTGATATAAAGCAATAAACTATCAACTTTATAGACGGCAGTAACATGAAAAAAAGTATCAATATTAGCTACATAAGGCAAAAATATGGTTTTGTTTTTAACTCGAAAACTAATTCCTGTTGAAGAATAATTGAGTTGATAATCCACCCCTTTTTGAAAAATTGTACCCGAAGTTTTGGTTGATTTTTTGAGCCAAGTTTGAAATGTGAAACCATTACTTAGTTCTAATTCTGTATCTGTTGGATTGTGTTCAATGGTGGCATATTGATTTATACCGTTAAAAGATAAACTTCTGCCACGCAAATTTCCGTCCGTTTCTGCAGCAACCGTTACGCCTTCCACTGCCGAACCGCCAGCAAAAGTAATTCGACCCGAAGCTGTTCCGAATGGAAAAGAAAAACCTATTCCATCGGTAATATTTATAAGTGGTATAGTTAAACCATCAGCAATACCTTGTAAGAAAACGGTATATTTATAAATAGTTCCTTTTTCGGCAAACTCATCTCTATAAGAAGTTTGATCGCCAGGTAAATTGGCAACCAAAATAGAGTCACCTGTGTCGCCAAGCTGTTTTCTATAAATTTGAACACGCCTTACTCGTTCTGCTGACGAAATAATATTCCATTGCAAAAAAACATATTCAGCAAAATAACCTTTAGAAATAACTACTGGTTTTTCTAACACACGAGGAAAAAAACTCGCTCCGTAAGGCATTCCGCAAAGGGCATCACCAATACCTGTAAAAGTTGCGAACTTTCTCGAACTCATTGGATCTCCGTTAAAATATAGGAAATCTGACTTTCCAGAAATATTTGTTAGAACCGCTTTTTGATAACCTCCCACATAGCCAATGCTATAAGGCGTTTCAATTTGGGCAATTATTGCGAATGGTAAACCTACCATGAGCAACCATGAATATATTTTTTTCATCTTTTTACATAATTAATGTGAAATTAAAAACTACAATAATAATGTAGATGACTAATATTTAATGATATAATAAACCGAAACGTTTTCAGGGCGAGTTTCTGTACCACCAGTACTAGAGATAGTATGAGTGTGGTCGCCAGAAGAGTTTATTGTTAAAGCTCCTATTGCTCTATTATTAATTTCACCGGTAGAATTATCTAAACTACCAGCGGTATTAGTTCCATCCATTACTGCAACACCAATATTGGTTCCATTTACATTTGAATTATGTGTATGAGCGCCTGCGTTTGAAGCTGTATGATTGTGCGCCTTGGTTTCTTCAAGTTGCAAAGTCCCTACAGTGTTTCCGGTATTTCCTCCAACATTTACAACCGTTCGTGTAGCTTTATCATCATCCCTGCCTGCAGTTTCATCTACGCCTCTTACAAATAAACCTCGCATATCAGGTACATTAAATTGAGTAGCACTTCCCCCCCAAGCGGAGCCGAGTATATTTGATAATTCAAGGTAATCTGCTCTATTATATAGTGTACCATCGCAAATTAAATAACCAAGTGGAATATTTGCCTTCGCACCTGCAAAGGCAATCACAGCACCAATGGGGTTACCGTTGCCTGCTGTGCGTGCATAAGGAACGCTCAAAAGTTCGATTTCATTGATGGTGGACCATGCCGTAGAAGAGGTTTTTACTTCTACTTTCAACCAATAATTAACCCTAGAGAAAGCCAATTTAGCAAATGTTGCTATTGACTTTGAACCTACAACGGCTGAAAAAATCCCGTAAGCATCGGTAGTAAGTGAATGGGTTTCTGTATAGTCTATATTACCAGGTAACCCAGCAGGATATAAGCTATATTTAACTTGAACGGCTTTATTTCCTAAACCAGCTCCAGATTCATCTCGGGCATAGCCTTGAAAATTAAAACCTTTTTGATCTTGAAATTGAGCTTGTACAAATACAACATTCAGAAGTATTGCAGTAATAATAGTGTTAATCTTTTTCATTTTTTTAAACTTTAAGTAAAATAATAATGCAATACTATAATAAAAAAAAAGATAAATCATAACCCAAAACGACATATTTTAATTTATTTTTAAAAAAAATGATTTTTTTAAGAAATAAATTTATAAAGAAACATTTTAAATCGTTAATAATTAAAATTTTGAGGATGATAAGTTGATTACTTTTATGTTGTAAAAAGTAATTAAATAGAATGAAAAACTTAACCTATATTGCAGGTATCTATCCAAAAAGACTTGATTTTGAGCATTAGAATTGATTTTGTGAAATTGCTGTGTACTACAAATTTGATAAATACTTCATATAATTCTGATTTGCGTTATTTTTGTTGATAATACAAATTTAGTAAAATTTTTGATACTTATAAGTCAAATTTAGTAAAATTTTTGATACTTATAAGTATCTTTGTGTACTACAAATCACTTTTGCGTTTTTTAAATGCCTAGTTTTCCTCTAAATCAACTTTCTAAAAAAAATAAAAATTATTATCTTTAAAAGTTTATGTGATTTATTTAAAAAATGTAATTTTAATTAAAGAAAACTGCAAATTGGGTTAATATCGTTATTGAGTGTATAGGTAGCAAGTTTTGATTTATTGGGTAATTCATTTTCGATGATTTTAGCAAGTTTGGATTTATCAAAATCGTTAGAAATAAAATTTAAACCTGCAAATGGGGTAATGTTATCAGAATTATTTTGTAATTTCAAGGCTTTAAGTTTTGCACCCAATTGGGTGTTGGTTTTACACCATAAATTTAAGGACAATCGCCTAAATAACAATTTTATTTAGATTTTATTTATAGCTTGAAGATTTAGAGTCCTTACTAAAATAAATGAAAGTTAGAAAAGATTTGATTCCCAAACTAAACCAAGAATAACAATAATTTCATTTAATCTCAAACTCTACAATCAATGAAAATACTTTTTTTTACTATATTTATTTTACTATATTTATTTTCGTATTCGCAAAATGTAAAAGTGTATAAAATAGAAAACTTAAACGAAAGGGTTTTAAGGAATTCAGATACATTATATATAGTCAATTTTTGGGCAACTTGGTGCAGCCCATGTGTAAAAGAGTTGCCCAATTTTGAAAAACTTGCTTTAGAGTATGTTAATAAAAAAATCAAAATATTACTTGTGAGTTTAGATTTCAAAAAGGATTTACCAAGGCTTAAAAAATTCATTCAAACCAAAGAATTAAAATCGGAAGTTTGGTTATTAGATGAAACTAATTATAATAAATGGCTTAATAAAATCGACACTAATTGGAGTGGCTCCATCCCAGCTACTTGGTTGATTGAAAATAAAAAGGGCGTTAGGGCTTTTTATGAAAAAAGCTTAACTTTTGAAGAATTAAAATTATTAATCACTCCAAAAATTAATAATTAAAGATTTTTTAGAAAATTATTTAGTATATTTGAAATAATTTAATAAGAATACAATTTAGAAAGCTCTAAAAGAGTAAAAATAGAAAATGATTTAATATCATTTAAAAAAAATTACAAATCCAAATTGATTATAAAGATAGTATCATGCGTTAATAGAAGAATTAAAAAGTAAAATTGAAAATTTTCTTTTCTATGATGATTTGAAAAGAAAGAACCTATAAAACAACATTGAGGTTTTAAGAATTACAATTAATATACTTATTTAGAATTTTAAAAAAATAAATTAAAAAAATATGAAATCAATTATTAGTACCATCATTTTAACTATTGCATTTGTAATTTCTAGTTTAGGACAAGGATTAAAACCTGGAGATAAAGCAGGAGATTTTTCACTCAAAAATGTAGATGGAAAAATGGTATCTTTGAAAGATTATAATTTATCTAAAGGCGTTATAGTAATATTTACCTGTAATCATTGCCCATTTTCTAAAATGTATGAAAGTAGAATTATAACATTAAACAATATATTTATTTCAAAAGGATTTCCAGTTATAGCCATCAATTCTAACGACAGTAAATCATATCCTGATGACAGTCCTGAAAATATGATAAAAGTTTCAAAAGAAAAAAAATATACTTTTCCTTATTTAATAGACGAAACACAAGAAATTGCTAAATTTTATGGAGCAACAAAAACGCCTCATGTTTTTTTATTGCAAAATCAAAGAAATTCTTTTTCAGTAGAATATGTGGGAGCTATTGATGATAATGCTCAAGATGAAAAGCTAGTGAAAGATAAGTTTTTGGAAAATGCCATTCAAGAAATATTACTTGGCAAAATGGTAACTCAAAAAACAACCAAAGCAATCGGTTGTGGAATAAAATGGAAAATGTAAATATTTAGAAATTAATTACTGTCGTCCGACAACTCATTATTACAAAAAGTACTATTCTTAGAAAAGTACAATTTTTAAAAATATAGGTGTGAATTATAAAAAAACAACACC
>REAG01000031.1 GCA_004294265.1 Cytophagales bacterium
CTATTCGCAAGTCCGTTAGCAAAATGCAAGGGAGCCCAAGGAGTAGCTATCCCTATTCCCAACCATTTATTGGTATTATCCCAAAAGAAATTAGCAGCATCGGCACTTTGGGTATTTGTACCAGTCCAGAAGTTTACAGCTCCGTTTGTACCTGAGCCTGAAAGTGAGGAAGATGCTGGTGCAGCTACTAACTGCCCAGTACCGTTTACAGAAACTATGGCATTGGTAAGAGAAGTTACCCTAGCATTTGCACTTACTACAGTACCCGAAATAGTGCTATTGCCGGTAACACTTGTATTTCCTACCACAACCAAATTTTGACCTGGAGTGGAAGTGCCTATACCCACATTGCCACTTACAACTAAGCCATTTACAGGGGCATCAGCTGCACTTGCATTTAGAGTGCCATACACACCTATTGCTGCTGCACCACCTACATTTATAGTAAATCCATTGGCAGAAGGAGGTGTTACAGAATGCCCAAAGCCATCATATAATATTCTATTTGTACCACCTGTGGCAATTCCTACTATGTTAGTATTAATTAAATACATACCAGTTGAGGGATTGTTATTGAATGTATAACTTGGTAAAGCAGCAGTTCCATCTATGGCACGAATTTGTGTAGTTGCGGTATGGTTGCCTAAATTATCACTTTGTGCCCCTACCATCGTCCATTGTGAACCACCTATAAATACAAAACATCTTGTAGAGAAAGCAGGAATTACATTTGGTGCAAATGCAGATGTAAATGTAACACTCTCGTTATCAAAATTAGTTATCCATAAATATTGTCCTTCAATTGCGGTAGTTCCATAAGTGAAATTCCCGTTAGCAACTGCTGTACCATTATCAGTGATTCGAACTTGAGAAATTGGTAATGCTCCAGAATTAAATGGACTGGTTGAGGCAGCTACAGACCTTGTTGAGGATATATAAGCTTGGTTAGTTAAAATATTTCCATTGGTTACATGTAAACCGCTTATTGGATTTGCCTGACCAATACCAATGCTTCCACTCACTATCAAGCTGTTGGTAGGAGGCGTATTTACACCCGCATAAGCTCCCATGGCTATGCTCCCAGCAACATCTAGTCTATTTAAAGGTGTTGTAACACCAATTCCTACTCTCCCAGTTTGCAAGATAGTGATCCAAGGAGTAAATGTATTAAGTGTATTTGCGAAACCGCCTAATTGAAAAGTATGGTCATCGTTACTGCCTATTGCCAATACTTGGCTACTAGGATGTCCAATTCTAAACGTGCTATTTGCTAAATCAGAAAAAGTAGCTGAAACCCTAACTATTCCTGTTACTGATGAACTTGCAATATGAAGTGGTGTTTCGGGAGCATTTGTACCTATCCCTAATCTCTTATTGGTATTATTCCAAAAGAAATTAGAACCATCGGCTGTAACTGTTGAAGTATTACTAAAAAAGCCTACTCCACCAACGACACCTCCCCCAGCCAAAACTCCCGAAGGCAAAGGATTGGCACTACTGCTTACCATTTGCCATTGTCCTCCACTGCTTTCATCATAAATTACTCTTACAAAATGCCCTGCCTTAATGTCGTTTGCCACCAAAGGTTGGTCGAAATTTTTGAAAATAGGTCTTGCTCCCGTTCCGTTTAGATTCAATGTAGCTGCTCCAGTTATGTTTTGATTAGATCTAAAGGTAAATTCTATTCCTCCATTTGGGGCTGAAACTATTACGGCAGGATAGGTTACTACAAAAGCATTACCCGAGCCAGTGGCATCGAGTTGCACTTGAGCTTGGCTAGTAAAAAAGGTTAGATAAAATATTAAAAATAAATAATTGAAATGAGTAAAACATCTTAAAGAACAGTATTTTTTTGAGTTTTTTTTCATACAAAGATATTAATTTTAGTAAATGTAATAAAAAATTATTTGATGATAAAAATAAAGAAAAAAATAAAATTTTTAAATTAATTGAAAAAAAAGAAGAGAGGAAGGGATTCGAACCCTCGATGCCATCACTGACATACACACTTTCCAGGCGTGCTCTTTCGACCACTCAGACACCTCTCTTTATAAAATAGGAAATAAAAAGACAACTCTTTATTTTAAAATTTTGAAAAATAACAAATATTTAGTTAATGAAAACGTGTCAAAACTGTGTCTTTGTATTATAACCATAAAAAAACCTTATTTAAAGTGTTTAAATAAGGTTTTTTGAGTAGAGAGGGAGGGATTCGAACCCCCGGACCTATGACAGTCAACAGTTTTCAAGACTGCCGCAATCGACCACTCTGCCACCTCTCTATTTTATTCGGTCAAACATACTCCCTTTTTTCAAAGGGAGTGCAAATATAGTAAAATATTTTATTATCAAAATTATTTTTTATTTTTTATTTACATCAATGCTATCTTTTACAATTTCTTTCTTAAAATCTTTAATAGGTTTTCCTTTTTCGTTGTATTCTCGCAAAACATAAGGAGTAAAATTTAGGTAAGGATCTTTCTCTTTCACATATTGCGTTTCCCTTTTTTTCTTCTTGTTAGGATGATATTCAGTCCAAACTCCTACTTTTATGCCATCTTTGTAAGTTCCAGAAACAATCAAAGTACCATCCTCTAAATAGTAAGAATATTCGCCTTCAAGCCTTCCTAATTGATAAGGAATTACTTCTTTTACTTTCTTTTTATCTTCATCATAATACGTTATTTCTGCATCTGTGGCATAACCTTTATAAAATCTTTTTTTATCTAATAAAATAAAATTTCTATCATACTTATTCCAACGTCCGTGCTTCGTTCCTACATAATAAATACCTTCTTCCATGATTTTTGAACCTATTTTCTTTAAATAAGGTCCATGCATAGGTTTTAAATATTTCTTATCAAATTTTGAAATATCACCCGTAACAATCACTCTTTTTTTGCAATAATACCAATAAATATCTTTAATAAGCGGTTCAGGTTCTTGGTATTTTTTTAGTACAAAAAATATTTCATATTCTCTATTTTTGGGGTCTTTTCCTTTTCTAGAAAACCTGCGTACGGTTTTAAACCCAAAAAAAGTTTTTGCATTTATTTTTTTCTTTTTTTCATCCTCTTTTTTTAAATCTCCCTTTTTAGTAAGTGCCAAAGAAGGTTTGTAGGAAGTATCAACAGCTTTATTTTCGCCCGTAATTTCCGAATTTATTTTTTGAATCATTTCTCGCAACGACATTTTTTTGCGAGCAATACATGAGTCAAAAATAAAAATAATGCAAATTATAATGAAAAAGCTTTTTGCGTTTGAGAAATTAAATTTAAACATAGTTTTAATCTAACGAAAAAATTAAGAATTTATTTGACAGTAATAATAGCATCAGGTTTGTAATCATGCAACACAATCATACTGCTCATATTTCCAATTTCTTCAATTTGACTTAGTTTTTCAACTATTAAAGTATGATAAGTGGCAATGTCTTCAATTAAAATTTTAACTAAAAAATCGCCCTGACCCGTTACGTTATAACATTCTAAAACTTCGGGAATATTAGTTATTTTTTTTACAAAACTTTCTAATTTTCCTACTTTATGGCTTGATAATGAGATACTTACAAAAACCATCACTCCTAATCCTAAAGTTTGAGTGTTGAGTTTGGCGTGATAACTTTTGAGTATGTTTGATTGCTCCAATTTCTTCACTCGCTCCAAAGTAGGTGCTGGCGAAAGTCCAATTTCTTTCGATAATTGAGAGTTTGTAATATTACCATTTTTTTGTAATATTTCTAAAATATTTTTATCAATTTTATCTAACTTCAAAATTTTATTTGGTTTTATTTTTTTTACAAAAATATTAAAATATTGTTAAAATAAGACATTATTATTTATGTATAATTATATTTGTTAAATCTACAAATTTTAAACTTTGGCATATTTTAATTACCTTATTAATTTTTTAAAGCTAATACGAGTAAAAAACCTACTCATATTGTGCTTTTTGCAATATTTTTGTCGTATTTTTTTGATAGGAAATGCCCAAGAATGGTATTTAATTTTACAAGAAAAGGAAATATTTTTTATCTCACTTTCCACTATTTTAGTGGCTGCCGCAGGTTATATTATCAATGATTATTATGACATTATAATTGATTTGATTAATAATTCTCAAAACGTAATTATTTGTAGATTTATTAACAGACGTACTTCATTGATTTGCCAAGTTATTTTGAATTTTACAGCATTATTAATAGCTACATTTTTTCTTTCATATAAAGTAGGAATTTTTGTATTAGGATGCGAAATTTTACTTTGGTATTATTCTAACAATCTAAAAAGAAAAGCTCTTTTAGGCAATTTAAGTATTTCATTGTTGGCGTTTTGTAGCTTTTTTATCTTATATTTATTCTATAAAACCAATCAAAATATTGTTCTTTTTTATGCTATTTTTGCTTTTGCCATTACACTTATTAGAGAAATTATTAAAGATATTGAAGATATTCGTGGAGATGAAAACTATGAAAGTCAAACGCTACCAATTTGGGTGGGAACTGCAAACACAAAAATTATATTGTATTTTTGTTTAATTTCTGTAATTCTAATAGTTATTTTATTAGATAAAATCAATTTTAATCATTATTTATTCTTACAAATTGGCGTTAATTTACCCTTATTTATTACTACATTTCTATTATTCAGAGCAGATAAAAAAAATGATTTCACTTTTATCACAAAATTACTTAAATGGCTCATGATTTTAGGCGGATTTTCGATGATTTTGGTTTAAATATTTGATTTATAGTTTTTTAATATTTCATTTTTTTATTTAAGAATATGCAATTAAACAAGAGCCGAACACAGATTTGAAAACTAAAATGCAAGTATAAATTAAATAAAGTAATAGTTACTCATTCAAAATATTTAAAGCATTTTTTTTATTTTATTATATAATTATTACTAAAAATATACTTTCAAAGCAAGTCCCTCCCTTTGGATTACAATATAGTTAAGGTAAAATATCCCTTTGGGGGACAGAGCTTTCAAATTTAAAAATAAATAAAGAATTATTTTTATTTTATTCTGTAATTATTACTAAATTATACTATTTGAATAAGTCTCTTACCTTGGATTCTGCGTAATCAGAGCGGAAATTGGGCTTAGGGTTAGGTTTTATTAATCAATAGTTTTAATTTCGAAAGCCCTAAAACTAACTAATAACTAATAACTAATAACTAATAACTAATAACTAATAACTAATAACTAATAACTAATAACTAATAACTAATAACTAATAACTAATAACTAAT
>REAG01000032.1 GCA_004294265.1 Cytophagales bacterium
ACCTGACGCGTATTTATCTATAATTAATTTTTTATAACTTATTGATAATCAACACTTTACGTGAAATCAATTTATAGATATATTGACGTCAAGTTAATACTTCTTTAATTAACAATACAACAGGGTTTTCATTCGACCCAAATCTTTTAAATTTTGATTACACAGTAATAGATAAATTAGGCTTGAAAATTAATTTTGATTATAAATTAGTACAAATTAATTTACCAAAAAGTCTATCCAAAGATTATTTAGCGAATGTAGCACTCTATCATGAATTAGGTCACTTTATAGATTCAAAATTTCAAATTTCAAAAATATTGGCGTACATTTCAATAAACTCAAAAGTGTTTGATTCTAATGTATTAAAAAATTATATAGATTTAAGTCAGCCTTTAAATAGTATTATTATAGAAAATTATTTTGCAGAATATTTTTCTGATCTATTCGCAAGTCAATACATAGGATTAAATTTATCAAAATACTTAAATCATATTTCCAATTATCAAATTCAAAACTGGTCTAATTCTCATCCAGCCACCGAAGTAAGGGAGAAGTTAATTGCTGATTTCTGTAATGGAACTAACAACGAATTTATAAATTATATAAAAAAAATTGCTCATCAATCATGTAATAAAAAAATTGAAATACAATTCGAAAAAGTAGATTCAAAAGATATTTATAATTTTCTACCTCTTATTATTGATAATGACAAACAACTGCATTATTTGTTTATTTTAGGATGGGAAATTTGGCTTGAAGGAGATACAAGTAAATTTAAAAAAGCCAATAACTTACAATTTGAACTTAAACCTGATAAATTATATCAAGTTTTAAACAATCTAATTGAAAAAAGTATAGGTAATTTTATCATTTCTAAACAATGGAATAATGCTATTGACAAAAATTGAAATACAAGAACTTTTAAAAACGGAAAAGTTATTTATAAGACCATTCTTATCCAATAGTCAAATAGGAGAAACCTCGATAGATTTTAGATTGGGTTGCGATTTTTTGGTGTCAATTCAAGGAAGAGGTGCTTTTTTAGATGCAAATCTTAATGATTCTACTTATAAAACGGCTATTTCTTCTTTTTTTCAAGAAACAAGAAGAGTACTTGGAGAAACATTTTTACTTCATCCAAATCAAAGTGTACTTTCAAGCAGCTTGGAATATATAAAAATGCCATTGGATGTATCTGCACTTTTAATTATGCGCAGCTCGTATTCAAGATTAGGATTAATAATTTCAAGTACAATTCAACCTGGCTATTGTGGCTGTATTTCCATTGAATTAACAAATACAGGTAAAAGTCCGATAAATTTAACTGTTGGTGCTCCTGTTTTTCAGGCAAAATTTTTCAAATTATCTAATTTTTCAAACTATTTTCACAAAGAGAGAAAGTATCTGTGTCAAGTTCGTCCAATAGTTTCGGCTGTAAACGAAGATGGGGATTTAATTATTTTAAATCAAATTTGGAAAAATAATAATATTCCTTTTTTAGAGGAAGAAAAGCCAAACATCCAGTAGAGATTTTTTGGGAAGCGTTGGTGTAAATTAACTGTTTTTTTTAAATATTTTGCAAATTGTGTATTTTAAAATTATAAAATATTTTACTTTTTGTATGGCTTATTCTAAATCTCAAATTGACCGAATTGGAAATATGCTTGTATATGTTACAAGTAAATTAGGTTCATTGCCTAAAACTAAGCTTCTCAAATTGATTTATATCTTAGAAGAACAGTCAGTATTAAAAACAGGAGAACCTTTTACTGATTTAAAATATCAATATTGGACTCAAAGACCAGTAGCTACTTTTATTAATACACAAATTACCAAGGAGAGAAATCCAATAACTGATTTTGTTTTTATTGAAAAACAACACCAAACAACTAAAATAAAAGCTAAAATAAATTTTAATGACTCAGAATTTAGCCCTTTTGATATTGAATTGATGGATTTAGTCATTCAAAAATTCGGTTCAAAATCCACTCAGGAGTTGATTGATTACACCCATAAAGAAGGTGGTTTGTGGGCTAATAAAAATAATGAACATGCTGGACAGCCCAAAAAAGAGCATACGGAATTAAATTTAATGCAGATTTTAGATAATTTTGACCATAATTCAGATTTAAAAATATCAGCACATCAATCTGCTTATTTTAAAGATTACCTTACTAAACCTGATGCTTAAGCCCGAATTTATTTACAAGGCACAGAATTTTATTTTTAGTGATGGGTCAGATAAAACACAGTATTTTGTGGTATTTTTGATAGAAGATGAGCATATTCTTTTAATTTCTTTGACAACAAGCAAATCAAAATTACCACAAAGTTATAATAATTCTACTGGATGTATCACTTTTAACAATGAAAATGGATACGGACATAGCTACATTTGGGAATCAAAGCAAATAATTGGTAGAAATGGATTTAATTTTCCATTACGAACATATTTGCAGTTTGAGTTTAAAAGCCAACTTATTGAAATAAATGAAGATGAACTATTAAAAAGTAAAATCACAAATAAAGTTGAAGAATGTGATCAATTACAAGAAATAGAATATCATAATTTATTAAATTGTGTTCATAAAAGTAGATTCTTAAAAAATAAGTATAGAAAAAGAATTGAAGAAATTTTGACAACTAATGCTATGCACAAGCAGTAGGCATTAAATCCACGATGGTACGGGCAGAAAAGCAAAGCATCCTGTGGAGATTTTGTGGGAGGCGTTGGTGTAGGAAAAATTACACAACAAATTTGTTGTGTAATTAAACTTTTGTGTTACTTTAGCGTTTATTAATGAAATGATACCAGATTTTAACGAAAATGGAGAATTGCCAGAAGGGATTCATTTGGTAAATTTAGGAGAAATAAAAGAAAGATTTTGTTTTAATGAAAGGCGGAATTATTTGTTTATTAATCTTTTAAAAGTAATTAATGAAATTAAATCGGTTGATGGAAAAGTAATTTATATTGACGGGAGTTTTATTTCAAACAAGGAAAATCCAAGTGATATTGATATTTGTTGGGGAGAAAAAGAGCAATTAAAAGAAGAATTTATGTTAGACGCATTATCAAAATCGCCAAAATTAATGTTTCATGGCTTTCAATCGCTCAATATTGATTGTTTTCATGCTTATACAAAAGTTTTAGACTCAAAATCGAATTTATATTATTTAGATTTTTTTCAAAAAAGTAAAAATACGGGCTTTAAAAAAGGTATTCTTCAAATTAACATTTAAAGATATGTTATCTACAAAAAAACAAATAAAAAACACCAAAGAACTTTTAGAAAATGTAATTCAATCAAAAGAAAGTTTTGAGAGAACACTTGATCCTAATTCAATTTTAACTAAAATTCAAATGAGTTCAAGCAATCGTTTAATCGAAAAACTTACTGCTCAAATTGCAGAATATGAAAATCTTCAAAAAGAAGTTGTAATGATTGAATCTAAAGAAATAACGCAACTTTCAGATATTTTAATTAGTGCAAGAATTGCCAAGGGATGGTCGCAGAAAGAATTAGCCGAGAAATTAAATCTTGCAGAGCAGCAAATTCAACGATACGAAATCACTGAATATGCGGGTGCATCGTTTGTAAAAATGGTGGATGTGGCTATGGCATTAGAATTAAATTTGAAATTTAAAGGCTTTACTATCTTCAAAAAAGATTTTTTGGAAAAATTTATTGGCTATGAGTATTTATTGGAATCTGAAAATATTAAAAAGCATGGTTTTGAACTTATAAATTCATGAAAACGCTAACATTTTATTCTTATAAGGGTGGAGTTGGTCGCACATTGGCTCTTACAAATATGGCTTTGCGACTGGTAGAATATGGCAAAAAAGTGGCAATTCTTGATTTTGATTTAGAAGCACCAGGCATTCCTTTTAAGCTGTCTCGTTATTTTTCCATTCCAAAATTTGAAAAAGGAATTGTGGATTATATATATGAGTTCTCAGAAAATAAATTTTTATTTGAAGACCTTAAAAAGTTTAGTTTTGAATTACCAGCTAGAAATAAATATCAACAACCTATACATGTAATTCCTGCTGGGGCATTACAAAATAATGAATATTGGAAAAAACTATCTAAAATAAATTGGCATGATCTATTTTATAGCGAAAACCCAATGGGAGTAGCCTTTTTTTTAGATTTGAAAGAACAAATAAAAAACCAATTCAAGCCAGATTATTTACTTATAGATTCAAGAACTGGAATAACAGATATTTCAGGAATCACATTACGATTATTGGCAGATGATATAGTCATTTTAGCTGCCAATAATGCTGAAAATTTATTTGGTAGTAAGCAAATCATAAAAAATCTACTTGATAAAGACAAAGCCTTAAAAAAAACAGCACCAAAAGTACATTTTATTTTAACTAGACTTCCTTTTGGTAATCTACCACAAGAAAGAGTACAAGAAAATGAACTAATTGCTAAAACTAAAATTGAATTTGAAAACCATATTGGTATTCAAAATTTTGATATAAATATTCTTCATTCAGATAGAAGACTAGAAATAAATGAAAGGGTATTAATAGGTGATAAATTAGAAGAAAATAAAATATCCATAGAAAATGATTATTTAAACCTCTTCCATAAAATTTTTAAAGAATATATCACTGATAATGAAATAGAAAAATTTAACACTAATAGAGAGGCTGATTTGTTTTATTTAAAAGCTAAAGAAAATAATTTAAAACCAGAAGAAGCCATTAAATTTATTGATAAAGCTATTGCACTAAATAGCAATAATTACTTATATTATTATCATAAATCAATGCTATTATTACAATTAGGGCAATATGAAGAATCCATAAAATGTTCAGATAAGGCACTAGAATTGAATAATGAAGATGAGCTTACACTTCAAGGGAAAACAATAGCATTATATAATCTTGATAAGTATAATGATGCATTAGAAATTTATGAAAAACTATCAAAGATTAATCCTACAAATGATGATTATTTATTTCAGCAAGCATTCTTAAATGAATTGATTTCTAAAGTAGATACTGCTATGGATTTATATAAAAAAGTAATCCAATTAAACCCACATCATGTACTAGCACTGAATCAATTAGCAAATTATTCAAGGAGAAATCATGAATTGACTTATGCCTATAATTATATTACAAAAGCAATAGAAATAAATACAGAATCTTCCATGCTAGTTTCAACTTTAGCAGAAGTTTATGCAGAGATGGGTAAAACAGAAGAGTTTTA
>REAG01000033.1 GCA_004294265.1 Cytophagales bacterium
AATCCACTCTTCAGATTGGCAATCAATACCAGAGTTAAAGACACTGGATTTTACATTATCAAATTTAAGATAACCATAAATGGCAACATTATTATTTTTATTTGGGCGTGGATACCAATAAACTTTCATATTCATAACTTTTGTATAATAAGGATTTATTACCATTTCTTTTTAAATGGCAATATATATATGTGAAATTAATTAAACTGGTGCATGTAATTTGTAGGTAAAAGTATTGTATGTTTGTTCGTTGCAAAAGGCTTTTATTTTCTTTGAAAGTTATTGAAGTGCTTATTTGCGTGGTATGAATAAATAAAAAAAGCATATGGGGCTTTTCTAAAAATTTTTATAACTATTTTTTTAAGAAATAAAATTGAAGAATTAAGTTAAACTATATTTGCATCATAAAAATATCTATTTTGAAAATAGGACTTATTTCGGACACTCACAGTTTTTTTGATTCACGCATTTTAAAATATTTTGAAAATGTAGATGAAATTTGGCATGCTGGAGATATTGGCGATATTTCGATACTAGAAAAATTACAAAAAATAAAACCCACAAAAGCTGTTTTTGGTAATATTGATGCTTTAAATATACAGATGGCAACACAAGAAAATCTTATTTTTGATTGCGAAGGAATAAAAGTATTTATTACGCATATTGGAGGTAATTTTGAAAAATTCCCTACAAGAGTTCAAAAAATTATTAAAAACGAAAAACCAAATCTTTATATTTGCGGACATTCGCACATTGTTAAAGTAAGAACAATTCCTGAATGGAATAACCTTATTTGCATCAATCCTGGTGCAGCTGGAAACGAAGGTTTTCATCAAACCAAAACAATCATGACTTTTGAAATAAATAACAGAAAACTCGAAAAATTACTATTAATAGAGCTAGGTAAAAGAGGAAAAATAGATTAATTAAGTAATAATTTTAAAATGAAAACAGCAATAGTAGCAGGAGCAACTGGATTAGTTGGCAAACAATTAATGTATAAACTTTTAGAAAACGACAATTATCAAAAAGTATATGCTTTAGTAAGAAAACTATACGAAATTAAACATGAAAAATTAATTCAAATTTTAGTAAATTATGATAATTTAGATTTGATTTCAAGCGATATATGTCCTACCGATGTTTTTTGTTGTTTAGGCACAACTATTGCTAAAGCTGGTTCAGAAGAAGCATTTTATAAAGTTGATTTTACTTATATTCAACAAATAGCAAAGTTTTTCAAAAAACGAGGAGCAATTAATTTTTTGCTTATTTCAGCAGTTGGTGCGCATGCTGATTCTTCTATTTTTTATTCAAGAATAAAAGGCGAAACCGAACAAGCCATCCGACAATTAGATTATGAAGGATTGCATTTTTTTAGACCGTCTTTATTACTTGGACAAAGGGAAGAAATGCGAATTGGCGAACGAGTTGGCATTGGTTTTGCTATGCTTTTTCAACCATTTATGTTTGGAGGTTTAGAAAAATATAAACCCATTCATGCAGCTGCATTGGCAGACTATATGATTTTACGTTCTTTAGAATCTAAAAAAGGCGTTTTCATCAGAGAAAATCCAGATTTCTAGCTAAAAAATATCATTTTTACAAGTTTAATTTATATTTTTGATTTTCAATTTATGATATGACTAAAGATTTAAGCATTATAATTGTAAATTATAATGTATGTTATTTTTTAGAACAAACCCTAAAATCGGTATTTTCATCACTCCAAAATCTAAATATAGAAGTTTTTGTGGTTGATAATGCCTCCGTTGATGGTTCGGTTTCGATGGTGAAATCAAAATTTAAAGAAGTAATTTTAATTGAATCTAAAGCTAATTTAGGATTTTCAAAAGCCAATAATCTTGCAATCAGAAAATCAAATGGAAAATATGTTTTATTACTAAACCCAGATACCGTAGTTCAAGAAGATACTTTTGTAAAATGTTTTAATTACATGGAACAAAACACAAAAGCTGGCGGACTGGGCGTTTATATGGTGGACGGAAAAGGTAAGTTTCTGCCTGAATCAAAACGAGGATTGCCCACGCCATGGGTAGCGTTTTATAAAATTACAGGCATTGCTTCTTTATTTCCAAAATCTAAAAAATTCGGAAAATACCACTTAGGATTCTTAGAAAACGACAAAACACACGAAATAGAAATACTTTCAGGGGCTTTTATGTGGCTCCGAAAAAGCACTTTAGATGAAATAGGATTGCTCGATGAAGACTATTTTATGTATGGCGAAGATATTGATTTATCTTACCGAATAACTAAAGCTGGTTATTCAAATATATATTATCCAGAAACAAGAATAATACATTATAAAGGTGAAAGCACCAAAAAATCTAGTTTAAATTATGTATATGTTTTTTATAATGCGATGACGATTTTTGCTAAAAAACATTTTACTAAATCTTACGCTAGTTCATTTTCATTTCTCATAACTTTGGCAATTTGGGCAAAAGCAACTCTTCAATTTTTTGGCGATTTATTTAAAAAATATGCACACATTTTTTTAGATTATATTATTCTTACTTTTGGAACAATATCTATAAAGAATTTTTGGGAGGAATATGTTAAATATTCGGACGGAAACAATCATTATCCTGAATCTTTTTCTTTGGTTGTAATTCCAATTTATGCTTTAACTTGGATATTAACCTCCTATTTTAGTGGTAGTTACGATAAGCCTCACAAAATTCATAAAATAATAAGAGGCGTATTATTTGGTGCACTGTTAATTTCGGCTCTTACAAACTTTTTGGACGTATATCGATATTCAAAGGCAGTAATAATATTAGGTTCTGTATGGGCAATTATTAGTATGATTTTTACTCGATATTTATATCAACTTTTAAAATTTAAAAGATTTAATTTTGAAGACAATAAAGACTCAAAAATAATAATTATTGGTTCTTTTGAAGAAGCAAATCGAGTTTTGACAATCATTCAAAAAAATCAAAAAAATATTAATTACTTAGGTTTTATAACCTCTGAAAAATACGAAATTCAACAAGAAAACTATTTAGGAAATATTCATAATATAGTAGAAATCGTTGGAATTTATAAACCAAATGAAGTAATATTTTGTTCTAAAAATATGCCTTCTCATGATATAATTAGCTTTATGTCAAAAATGGATAGCCGTTTGATGGATTTTAAAATTGTGCCAGATGATAGCAATTTTGTTATTGGAAGCAATTCTAAAGATGCCCAAGGCGAACTTTATGTTCTTGATATTGAACTAAATATTACAAATAAAAACAATATTCGTTCTAAAAGATTGACAGATATTTTAGTAAGTTTATTCTTTATATTGCTAAGTCCTTTTTTGGTTTTTATCATGGAAAATAAAACATTGTTTTTAAAACGATTATTTTTAATTTTAATAGGTAAACAAACCTTTGTAGGATTTAAAAATTCTAATTCAACGGGATTACCAAAACTAAAAATGGGTATTTTATCGCCATCATCTGAGTTTGAAAACCTTCAATTAGATGCTAAAACAATTGAAAAACTTGATTTAATTTATGCCAAAAATTATCAACCTAGCGATGATTTGAATATCATTGGCAAGTCTTTACGATTAATTGGAAAGTAATAATACTAATATTATTATTAATTAAAAAAATTATAAAATGGAAATTTAGATAGCATTAATATTGCGAGATATTGCGAGATATTGCGAGAATCTCGCAATATTTATTTATCTTTGAAAAAATTAAAAATATGATTGAAAAAGCACCTTTATTGAAGCAAAATGAAAACATAATCAACCTTTTGGTGGATTTGTTGGCTTCAGGTGATTTGAAAACCATGCAAGACGACTATATTTATTGGGACAAAGCTAAATATAAAGCAAAAAAAATTAATCCTGAAGACTTTTGGTCGGCAATTAAACTTTACAGAAAAACAAATAGTAATGTAATAAATTTTGGAAATTATAAGTTTTATTATGTTGTAACTGATTTTATTCAAAGGTCTTTGCATCAATTTGATCTAAATATTGGTGGCACTTTAGGTAGTAATATTGGAATTTCTGATACTGATAAAACAAAATTCATAATTAGTTCAATCATGGATGAAGCCATAAACAGTAGTCAAATGGAAGGTGCAAATACTTCAAGAAAAGTGGCAAAAGAAATGATTCAACAAAATAAAAAACCCAAAACAAAGTCAGAAATTATGATCATGAATAATTATCTGACAATGAATCATATTATAAAACACAAAAACGATAATTTAACACCCGAAAACTTACTACATATACATGCTTTAATTGCAAAAAATACTTTAGAAAGCCCCGAAGAAGAAGGTAGATTTAGACAAAATGATGATATATTAGTAATAAATTCAATTAATGGCGAAACAGTTCATGTTCCACCTCACAATATAGAATTGGTATCATTAATTTCAGATTTATGTGCATTTTTCAACAATGAAAGTAAAAATTTTATACACCCAATTATTAAAGGATGTATAATTCATTTTATGATTGGCTGGATACACCCTTTTTCGGATGGAAATGGACGAACAGCACGAGCTTTATTTTATTGGTATATGCTCAAAAATGGATATTGGCTTACTGAATATTTATCTATTTCTAGAATTATTAAAGACAGCAAAGAAAAGTATGAAAAGTCTTATTTGTATTCAGAAATTGACGACAATGATTTAAGTTATTTTATTACTTATCATATCAAAACAATGGACTTGGCTTACGATTCTTTAAAATCATATATTGGTAAGAAGCAAGGTGAAGTAATGCAGGCTGCCAAGTTTTTGAAAATTCCGAATATTAACGATAGATCTGCACAAATATTAAAAATGTTATATGATGATTCAGATAGAGTATTGTCGGTTAAAGAAATTGAAAAACGATTTAATATTTCAAATTTTACAGCTAGAACCGATTTAAAATCACTCGTTGATAAAAAGTTAATAGAAATAATTCGAGTTAATAAAATTAAACAAAATTTCATAAAATCGAAAGATTTTGATACTATATTAAAAAATTTCAACTTATAAATATTGCGAGATTCTCGCTATTTCTCGAAATATCTCGCAGTTTTAAATTAATATTATGAAGTTCAGTAAAAAACATAACAAAAAATATTGCGAGATTCTCGCTATTTCTCGAAATATCTCGAAGTTTTAAATTAATA
>REAG01000034.1 GCA_004294265.1 Cytophagales bacterium
ATTTAAAAAACAAATATTTCTTTCAAAACCCCATCCCTAACCCTTCCCCAAGGGGAAGGGAACTCAAAAAACTCCGTTTTTTGAGTGTTTTGTAGTTACATGGGCTTTTCTGAAATTTTATATAATTGCGAAATAAAATTAATTTATTTCGCAATTATATAACAAAGCTTACTATTAAACAGAAGTTTTCATAACAAACAAACCTTTATAATAATTTTTGTGTGCATACAACAACATTAGATGTGCTAAAAGCATCAATATAGCAATAGGCATTCCTTCTAAGCCCAAAAACAAATGAAATAGCATTATATTAAGTGTAATTGGAAATAAAACCACCAAAACCATTGGCATAAATAAACCTAAAATAAGTAGAAGTCCGCCTACAGTTTCTAAAGTTTTCAGAAAAGGAAAGAAATAACCAGATTGCACCAAAGCACCAACAAAATTACCCGCCATTCCTTGCAAAGGCGGCACTGGAATAAATGGAAAAAAAGCATTTAACCCAAACACAAAGAATATTACTCCTAGCAACATTCTTGAAACAAGAACTACCGTTTTCATAAAATTTAATTGTTTATATATATTTTAATTATATACTTGTTTGTCAATTAAAAGTTAAATTTAATAGTGTTTATTTTGCTAATTTTAAAAATAAAATCTAACAATTTCTTTTTAAATTGTTTAAAAACTCCTATAAATGTCTTTCGGAATGATATGATGACCGAACCAACGGACCAGATTCAACATATTTCAATCCTCTTTTTAAACCCTCTTCTTTGTACATAGCAAAAATATCGGGATGGATAAATTCTTTAATTTCGAGGTGCATTTTTGTAGGCTGCAAATATTGCCCGAGTGTAAGCACGTCCAAACCATGAGCTAGAAGGTCGTCCATAGCTTCAATAACCTCTTCTTTAGTTTCTCCAATGCCCAACATTAAACCTGCTTTTGTGCGTTTTCCAAAATTTTTGATGCGTTGAATTTGCTCCAAACTGCGTTCGTATTTAGCTTGCGGACGAACCATTTTATACAATCTTTTTACTGTTTCCATATTATGCGAAACCACTTCTTGTCCGCCTTCAATCATACGAATAAGTGCGACCCAATTTCCTTTTACGTCTGGAATAAGGGTTTCTATGGTTGTTTCAGGACTTAAATTTTTTACTTGCACAATGGTTTGATACCACACTTCAGCACCTCGGTCGGCAAGCTCATCTCTATTTACGGAGGTAATAACTGCGTGTTTTACTTTCATTAATTGAATTGCTTCAGCTACTCTTCGTGGCTCATCGGTGTCGTACTCGGTTGGTCGCCCTGTTGCAACGGCACAAAAAGTGCAGCTTCGGGTGCAAACATTGCCTAAAATCATAAAGGTGGCTGTTCCTGCTCCCCAACATTCGCCCATATTGGGGCAATTTCCACTTTCGCAAATGGTGTGTAATTTGTTATCGTCCACCAACTTGCGTACGGCAGCGTATTCTGGACCGATGGGAAGTTTTACTCTCAACCAATCAGGTTTTTTTATTTTTTTTATTTCTGTTGCTTCAACTATTGGCAATTCTATCATCGTATTTTTTATCTTAATCCGTAATAAATAGTGGTAAATAAAGAGAAAAATAATTGTTTGTTTTGTTCTGGAATGTAAGGCATAACCATCATTTTTTCTGAAAACAACTCTGTAATCATACCAATTTCAATTCCGACTACACTTCTTTCAAACTTTCCGTATTCAAAATTTAAAGATGTTTTGGTGTGAATTCCTAAATGAGCGGTCATGTCTCCAAAGCCCGAAAAAGGACCTGCATTTCCTTTTACTCTGCTGTTAATTAATGATTCGTTGAATTGAATTTCAATTATTTCCATGGGTAAATCATTTCTGTCTTCTTTTGCAATATTATAATAAATCATATAAGGTTTTCGATAAGCTAAAGTAGGACCGACAGCTCCAATAAAACTTACTTGAATACCCTCTTCTGCTGCTTTATGAAAGAGAATAAATTCTTGCCCATAATGCGGTCTGATGCATAAAATATCGGCTGATTTTCCAAACGTAAAATTTGTAATTTCTCCGCGGGTTGAAACTTCTTTTGGATGCTCTACATGCACCAAATCCAAGCCAATTAAGTGATAACGAGTTTGAACATATTTATGTTGCCAAGCATATTTAAAGGCAAATCCAGCAAAAATTCCGCCATTGGTTGCCCATTGCAAACCGTAAGTAAATTCCTGGTCATAAACTTGAACTTCTTCTTTTTCAGATTTATTATTTTGGGGTGCTTCAAACCGCTCAATAGATTCTTGTGAAAATAAGGGAATTATTACCGAAAATAAAAAAAAAGTACAAACATATTTTTTAATTATGGCACCCAAGTCTCAACTATTTTACAACTATTTTTTGGTTCTATTCTTACATTTTTAATGTTTGAAGGTAATAAAATCGATTGTCCTTTTTTAACTTCTAAACTAAAATTATCGGTTTTAAGTTCAAATCCGCCATCCACACATATATATATTACAAAAGAATCTATGGTGTCGTAATTTCGAGTAATAGTTTGATTGGCATCGATTACGTTTGTAGTGAAATATTGACATTTAACTACATGAACTGCTTCGTTTTTTTTCTTTTCAAATTTAGTTTTGTAATCAGGATAAAAGTTATAATCAATGGCATCAAGGGCTAAATCAGTGTGCAATTCTCTTAAATTTCCTTTGTTATCACGTCTGTCAAAATCATAAATTCGGTAAGTTATATCCGAAGTTTGTTGAATTTCGGCTAGGCAAATTCCTTTTCCAATATAATGCACTCTGCCTGCTGGCAAAAAATAAACGTCATCAACCTCTACATTTTCATAATTCAATATTTCATCTAAAGTGTTGGCTTTCAAATGATTAACATATTCCTCTTTATTGGTAGTTTTTGCAAAACCTGTATTTAATTTGGCATTTTTATCGGCTTGAAAAATATACCACATTTCAGTTTTTCCGAAAGAATCATGGCGTTCTTTAGCCATTTTATCGCCTGGATGCACCTGAATCGATAAATCATCATTGGCATCAATAAATTTTATTAAAAGTGGAAATTCATTTTTAAAAGTTTCATAAACTTTACTTCCGACTAACTGACCTTTGTATTCATCAATAAGCTCAACTAAATTTTTACCTTTCAATTCCCCATTTTCGACTTCAGAAATATTACCTTTTACGCCCGAAATCTCCCAAGTTTCGCCACAATTAGGCAACGGAAAAAAGTCTTTTCCTAATATAGTATTTATTTTATTTCCGCCCCAAATTTTATCTTTGAACTGCGTTTTAAATCGTAATGGATATAGTAAAGTCATTTTAAAAATAATTGGATACAAAGATAATTATTAATTTTAGATGTTTATAATTTTGATAATTTGTTGCTAAAATAAATGAAATAAATAATTGAACTTTTTATGATTTTGAACACTTTTTTAACTTTAAAAAACTAATTGAAAGCTCAAGTAATTCGCATTTAAAATTTTCTTTTAAAATTAAGGTATTTATTTTAATTTATTACAAAAAAGAATAGTTGCAAAGGAAATTCACCGGCTTAGATTCTGCGGAATCGAACCAGAAATTGGATTTAGATTGGAGTTTTTAATCCAGTTAGCCCTAATAATTAACGCTTGTAGGGTTTAAACCCTACAAGCGTTAATTATTAAAATATGAATAGACAGTTAATTAGTATTATTTCATTTAAAACTTACTCTACTACCAATTTCACACTTTGATTTCCAACTTTTATTAAATAAATGCCAGAAACTAAATTTTCAGTTATTATAGTTGTTTCTGAAACCAGTTTTTGAGAATAAACGGCTGAGCCTTGTGCATTGAAAATTATTAAATTAGAGCCGATTTTTGCATTATTTATTTTAAAAGCTTCTGTTGTTGGATTTGGATAAATGGTAAGTGTGTTTAAGGATTCGGTTTGAGTTGTGTTTATGCCTGTCAATGAACAGTTTTTGACATTTATGCCGCTGTCTTTAGAATAGCTACAATTGTCGGAATTTGTTAAAATGTTAGTTACATTAAACAATCCAATTCCGGCAATAGAAGGAATAAAATAGTCGTTCGTAATGCCTAAAACTGTGGAGTTTGAACCAATAAATAAAGGTTGTGCATCCAAACAAACTTCAATTACTGGAAAATCAGGTGTAATATTAAATTCCGATAGAGTAGTTACAGTTAATAAGGCTGTATTTGAACAATTATTACCATCTATGCCAATCACAGTATATACATTTATGCCTGCCAAAGTGCCGCTTATAGTTAATATATCACCTAAAAAGCTATTTTGATTCCAGTTATAAGAGTTTGCACCAGAGGCTGTTATCATTGATTGTGTGTTAAAACATATTTTGGGTGCTGATAGATTGAAAGTTATATTTGGTAGGGGATTTATTGATAAAGAAAAGGTATTTGAAATTTCAATACCACAAGTCCCAGTTGCTGTAACTATATAGCTTCCTGCAATAGATGTAGTGATTCTAGCTATTGTTTCGCCAGTATTCCAAAGATATGTAATATTTGTACCTGTAGTTGATATTTCAAAAGTAGCTATATTTCCTCCGCATAGCGTTTGGGAAATGGATTGAGAAATAATATTTGTTCCTAAAAGACTAGAAAGTATTGCTTTATTTGAAATTTCTATGCCACAACCTCCTGTAACAGTAACCATATATTCGCCTAGTGCTGTAGTAGAAATGCATGCATTTGTTTCTCCGTTGCTCCAAAGATATGTAAGATTTGAGCCTGTGGCTGAAACTTCAAAAATACCTATATTTCCTCCACATAATGACTGAGAAGTTAAGTGGCTTACGATAGTAGTTGGAAATGAAATGGGTGTAAAAGAAGTACCACTTGCCGAGCAAGCAATGCTACTTTGATTTCTAATGTAAGGAATATAGGTAGTTGCCGACAAGCTATTGATGATATTACTCGAACTCCAATTACTATTATCGATACTATATTCCAGTGTACCTGTTCCACCAGAACCAGTTATGGTTACCGAACCATTTGGCGAAGTACAATTTGTTACATCCGAATAAT
>REAG01000168.1 GCA_004294265.1 Cytophagales bacterium
GTATATTTTATTTGTAGTTTTGTGTTTGTGTATGGCATTTGGTTCATTGCTTTTTGTTCAAATTTCTGATAACAGAGATAAAGCAAGAGCTTTAAAATCTTGATTTTTACAACAAGCTAGTATTTTAAAAATATAATTTTTTCTTATAATAATATATTCCTAATCCTAATCTGTAGGAATATTACAAATTTTATACTTAGAATTCTTTTTTTGTTTTTTTCCAAAATATTAATCAAAAAAATATATTTAAAATTCTATTTTTCAATCAAAATTACTAATTTTACATAATCATTTATTTGTACAATATCTGTATAAAAATTATAAATATGGCAAAGCAACAAGCTCCGCAAGAACAGCCTCAAGAAGGGCAAATTAATATCGAACTTACAGAAGAAATAGCAGAAGGAATTTATTCAAATTTGGCAATGATTGCTCACTCAAATAGTGAATTTGTAGTTGATTTTATCAGAATGATGCCTGGTTTGCCAAAAGCAAAAGTAAAAGCAAGAATTGTGCTAACGCCCGAACACGCCAAAAGATTATTGCAGGCATTGGCTGACAATGTAAATAAATACGAAGAAAATTTCGGTCCTATCAATATGCCTAATCAATTTCCATCTTTTCCAATGAATTTTGGTGGAACTATGGGCGAAGCCTAACAATAATGTATAAAAAACTTTTAAATAAAGAATCTTCACTTGCTGTAATTGGCTTGGGATATGTTGGTTTGCCTGTTGCACTTGAGTTTGCTAAAAAAACAAGAGTTGTTGGTTTTGATATAAATAAACCACGCATTCAAAGTTTAAGACAAGAGATTGACCCTTCTGGCGAGCTTTCAAAATTAGATTTTGAAAATACAGATATTCTTTTTAGTTCGGATATTCAAGATTTAGCTAAAGTTGGTTTTTTTATAATTGCAGTTCCTACTCCAATTGATGAATACAATCAACCTGATTTGTCGCCACTTCTTTCTGCAACCTCAACAGTTGCAAAAATGCTGAAAAAAGGGGATTATGTAGTTTTTGAAAGTACCGTTTATCCGGGTTGCACAGAAGAAAAATGCGTTCCTATTCTTGAACAAGAGTCGGGTTTGAAGTTTAAGAAAGATTTTAAAGTAGGATATTCTCCAGAAAGAATAAACCCTGGAGATAGGGAGCATACCCTTAAAAACGTAATAAAAGTTACTTCTGGTTGCGATTCTGAAAGTGCTGAAATAGTAGCGAAAGTTTACGAAATGATTGTGGAGGCTGGCGTACATTCTGCGTCTTCAATCAAAGTTGCGGAAGCTTGTAAAGTTATTGAAAATACCCAAAGAGATTTGAATATTGCTTTGATGAACGAATTATCAATGATTTTTGATAAACTCAATATCAATACGTATGAAGTTTTAGAGGCAGCTGGCACAAAATGGAATTTTTTGAAGTTTTTTCCAGGATTAGTTGGCGGACATTGCATTGGTGTAGATCCTTATTATCTTACTTTTAAAGCCAATCACATGGGGCATTTCCCTAAAGTGATTTTGAGTGGGCGAGAAATAAATGATAGCATGGGTGCTTATATTGCTAAAAAAACTTTAAAAACTTTAATTTCTCAAAAAATTGAAATTTTAAATTCACGCATTTTAGTAATGGGAGCAACTTTTAAAGAAAATGTTTCTGATATACGTAACTCAAAAGTAGTGGATATGGTCAAAGAACTTCAATCTTTTAATTTGAATGTAGATATAATTGATCCAAATGCTTCAAAAGATGAGTTTTTGCATGAATATAAACTTACATTGTCGGAAGTTCCGACAGGTAAGTACGATGCTATCATTTTAGCGGTAGCTCACAAAGATTTTAAAGATAAACCTGAAAGTTATTTTGAACAATTTGCCAATCCAAATGCCGTTTTTATTGATTTAAAAGGCGTTTATAGAGGGAAAATAAATAAATTTTTGTATTGGAGTTTATAATTATTGTGATTAATTTTAATCATAATAATTATAAGTATGAATGTAATATTTAAAATTAATTTGAAATTTATAATTTATTATATTTTATTTTTTTTAATACTTGTTTTTAATTCTTTTGCTCAAGCAATTTTAAAAGGAAAAGTTACAGACGAAAACGGAAAACCCATAGAATTTGCCACAATTTTTATTCAAAATACTAAAATTGCTACAACTTCAGATAATGATGGTTTTTATTCTTTAGAAATTCCATCTGAGAAAGAACTTATTTTGCAAATAAAATTTATTGGATTAAAAGAATTTAAAAAAAATATTTTTGCTAAAAAAGACGAAATCATTACTTTTAATAGTGTTTTATTGCAGGAATCAAATGTAATAAATTCGGTAGAAGTTTTAGGTAACAATGTAAGGCGAGAAGAAGCTGGTATGACTGTAATTGACCCAAGGCAAACGCAAATGTTGCCATCTGCATTTGGCGATTTTAACAAAGTAATTCAAGCTTTACCAGGAGTTTCTACCAATTCTGAATTGAGTTCTACGTATGCCGTTCGAGGTGGAAATTATGATGAAAATGCCATTTATGTCAATGGAATTGAGGTTTATCGTCCTTTTTTGGTAAGTTCCGGGCAGCAAGAAGGACTTAGTTTTGTCAATCCTAATTTAGCATCATCAGTTGAGTTTTCTACGGGTGGATGGCAGGCAAAATATGGCGATAAACTGAGTTCTATAATGAATGTTTCTTACAAAAAACCAACTCGATTTGAAGGATCTGCAACGGCAGGATTGCTTGGAGGTTCGGCTCATGTGGGCGGAGTTGATAAAAAAAATAGAGTTTCTTTTGTAGTTGGTTATCGTAATAAATCTAGTAAATATCTACTAAACTCTTTACCTGTTACAGGTCAGTATTTTCCTTTTTTTAATGATTTACAATCTTTTACAACTTTTGACTTAACAAATCGAAAAAAAGAATTTTCTGTTCAGAAAAGAACAGAATTAAGTGTTTTGGCAACGTACTCTCAAAATAGATATACTGTTCAGCCTCAACAACAAATCTCTACATTTGGAACTGCTGATCAAGTTTTGCGATTGGAGGTAGGTTTCGATGGCAATGAAAAAATGAATTACGACACTTGGCAGGGTGGAGCAAAATTTTCGCATTGGGTAACAAATAACTTCAAAACAGAATGGTATATTTCTGGGATGGATTCAAGAGAAAGAGAATATATAAACCTTGAGGCGGGGTACAAATTATGTGATGTAAATCCTGACCCAACGGCATCCGAGCAAAATAAGTGCGATGTAGTGAGAGGAATTGGCACACAATTCAGATATGCCCGAAATAGCTTACATTCAACCGTTTTAGGTTCAGAAACAAGAAATATTCTTACTATAAATAAAAAAATACAAGCGGAGTTTGGTGCTAAATATACCAATGAAAATTTCAGAGATGGACTTTCACAATATTCTTTTAACGACTCATTAGATTTTGTTATTTTAAATCCGAGATTTAGTACTTTTCCGTCTTTAAACACACAAATAAATATTCAATCCAATCGTTTTTCGAGTTATTTTCAAACGACAATTCGCCTAGATAGTACCCAAAAAATTACTTTTGGAAGTAGGCTTGGGTGGTGGGATTTTAATAAACAAATGATTATAAGCCCGAGTGTTCAATATTCTGTAAGACCAAAATGGAAAAAGGATTTTATTTTCAAATCTGCCCTGGGAATATATCGTCAGCCTCCTTTTTATAGAGAATTGCGTGATTTTCAAGGTAATATTAATCCAAATTTAAAAGCTCAAAGTTCTGTGCATGCAATTTTTGGTGTAGATTACGCTTTTAAATTTGGAAAACGTGATTTCAGATTTTCTTCTGAAGCCTATTATAAATATATGTGGGATGTAGTTCCTTACGATATTGACAATGTTCGGTTGCGATATTATGCCAAAAATAATGCCATTGCTTATGCCACAGGCATAGATACACGAATTTCGGGCGAATTAATTAAAGGTTCAGAAAGTTGGTTCAGCCTTAGTTTTATGCAAACCAAAGAAATAGTAGAAGATAAAGATTGGGTTCGCAGACCTACTGATCAACGTATAAATTTTGCTTTATATATTCAAGATCACGTTCCGAATATTCCTGCTTGGAAGGTCTATTTAAGTTTATTTTTTGGAGCTAGTTTGCCAGTAAGTTTACCTAATACGCCAGATAAAAGAAGTTCTTTTTCTGCTCCGCCTTACCGAAGAATAGATATTGGAACTTATTATACACTTTTTTATAATGATAAAAATTTCAGTAAAAAGTTTTTTGAAAGTATAACAATTGGTTTAGATGTACTTAATTTATTCGGAATAAATAATACTATTTCTTACCAATGGATTGCCGATTTTAATAATAGATATTATGCTGTTCCAAATACTTTATCTACTCGGTTTTTTAATGCCAAAATTAATGCTACTTTTTAAATTTTTTTTGTAATATAATTTTAAATAAAATTACAATTTTTAAAAATTCAGAAATTATTCTTTTCTAAAATTTTATAAATATAAATTAAAAAATTATTTACAATAAAACAAAAAGTATATAGTAATATTTAGTTATTAAATTAAAATTATTTTTTTATTTTTTATTAATTTACAAAACTTAAATTTTAATCATTATAATTTTTAAAAAATAGCTTTTAAAACATTTAATTGTTGATAATTATTAAATTAAATGTATTATATTTGAAAAATAATTAAAATTAAATTTTTAAAATAAGTGGCTGACATAACCGATAACTTAGATTTACCTACCGAAAACATAATTCCAATTTCCATTGAAGACGAAATGCGAACTGCCTATATCGATTATTCGATGTCGGTTATTGTTTCTCGTGCTTTGCCGGATGTACGTGATGGATTAAAACCTGTCCATCGTAGAATTTTATATGCAGCGGATGAATTGGGCTTAAATTATAATAAACCTTACAAAAAATCGGCTCGTTTGGTGGGTGAGGTTTTAGGTAAATATCATCCACATGGGGATAGTTCTGTGTATGATGCCATTGTTCGTATGGCTCAACATTGGAGTTTGCGTTATCCGTTGATTGACGGACAAGGAAATTTCGGTTCTGTTGATGGCGATCCGCCAGCCGCTATGCGTTATACTGAAATTCGTATGACTCGAATTGCAGAAGAACTTTTGAAAGATTTGAACAAAGATACCGTAAATTGGCAATCTAACTTTGATGATTCTTTAGAAGAACCTACGGTTTTGCCTGGCGGATTTCCTAATTTATTGGTAAACGGAACTTCTGGAATTGCTGTGGGAATGGCAACCAACATGGCTCCTCATAATCTTAGTGAAGTTATTGATGGAACTTTGGCTTACATGGATAACTATGATATTGAAATCACAGAGCTGATGAAATATATTAAAGCACCTGACTTTCCTACAGGAGCTCAAATTTATGGATATAGTACCATCCGAAATATGTATGAAACGGGTCGTGGGCGAATTGTGATGCGTTCGGACGCTCGAATTGAAAATAATAATAGCAAAGATCAAATTATCGTAACCAGCATTCCTTACCAAGTTAATAAAGCCGAACTTATCAAAAAAGTGGCTGAATTGGTAAATGATAAAGTTATTGAAGGCATTACAGGCGTTCGTGATGAGTCAGATAAAGAAGGTTATCGAGTTGTTTTTGACTTACGTAGAGATTGTATTCCAAATGTAGTTTTGAATAATTTATTCAAACATACCCAACTTCAAACTTCATTTTCTGTCAATAATGTTGGTTTAGTGCATGGCAGACCTATGACTCTTTCTTTGAAAGATTTGATTCGTTATTTTGTAGAACATAGACACGAAATTGTTACTCGCAGAACGCAATTTGAACTCGCTGAAGCCAAACGCAGAGCCCATCTTTTGGAAGGGTATATGAAGATTTTGGGCAAAAACGACAAAGGCGAAAATGCTGTTGATGAAGTAATAAAAATCATTAAAGATGCAAGAGAACCCGAAATTGCTAGAGTAAATTTAATGGCTCGTTTTGAACTTTCTGATATTCAATCAAGAGCGATTTTGGATTTGCAACTACGTAGATTAACAGGTCTAGAAATTGAAAAAATAGAAAAAGAATACAATGAAATTATGGCTTTGATAGCTGATTTGCAAGATATTTTAGATAAAGAATCTCGCAGAATGGATATTATAAAAGCCGAATTAATACAAATAAAAGAGCGTTTTGGTGATGCTCGAAGAACAACTATTGTATATGCAGCTGATGATATTTCGGTTGAAGATTTAATCGAAGACGAGCAAGTAGTTATTACTATTTCCCATGAAGGCTATATTAAACGTACGCAACTTATAGAATTTAAAACCCAAAATAGGGGAGGAACAGGTTCGAGAGGAGCCAAAACCAAAGAAAGTGATTTTACTGAACATTTATTTGTAGCAAACACGCATAGTTATTTGTTTATTTTTACAGATAAAGGTCGCCTTTTTTGGATGAAAGTGTATGAAATTCCAGAAGGTGCAAAAGCAACAAAAGGTCGTCCAGTTCAAAATTTAATAAATATTGAAGCCGATGACAAAGTAAGAGCTGTAATAAATATCAATAATTTAAAAGATGAAGAATATATAAACAATAATTATTTGATTATGGCTACCGAACAAGGTACAATCAAAAAAACATTGTTAGAAGAATATTCTCGACCACGTCAGAATGGCATAAATGCTATCAATATTCAAGATGGAGATAGATTATTGGACGTAAAATTGACCAACGGAAATTGCGAAATTATACTTGCTTTGCGTTCGGGAAGAGCTATTCGTTTCCACGAAAGTAAAGTGAGAGCCGTTGGAAGAAATTCTATTGGTGTGAAAGGTGTAACTTTAGATGACGAAATGCCAGACGATAAAGTGGTAGGATTGGTTACTTTACCGGACCCGAAAGCGGCTACTTTATTGGTTGTTTCTGAAAAAGGATACGGAAAACGAACCCATTTAGTAGATCCAGAAGACGGAGAAGACGTATATAGAGTAACAAATAGAGGAGGAAAAGGCGTTAAAACCTTAAATGTAACCGAAAAAACAGGCAAATTAGTTGCCTTAATGGACGTAAATGATACAGATGATTTAATGATTATCAACAAAACAGGAATTACTATTCGAATGTCAGTTGCTAATTTGAGAGTGATTGGAAGGGTAAGTCAAGGCGTAAGATTGATAAAATTAAATGATACAGATGAGATTTCTTCTATTGCCAAAATCGAAAAAATGGAAGGCGATGACGAAGTTGTGCTAGAAGAAGGAGCTGAAGGAATAGTAAATATAGAAGGGGTTTTAGGTGATGATGCTGAAACTTTGCCTGATACAGAAGTTTCGGAAGAGCCAGAAGTGGAGTAATAATAATTTCATTTTAGTTGGTAAATATTACTATTTACCAACTTTTTTTACCTTCTAACTTTTAATTTTAAATATGAAAAATTTACTAATATTAGGATTTTTATTTTTTGCTTTTTTTGCAAGTGGCCAAACCATTTCTAATTTCAATACTCAAAATGTTATCATGTCAGGAGCATTTACAAGTTTTGAAATAGTTTCAGAAGATACAATTACTTTTAAAGTATATAACAGATGGGGAAATGTAATAAAAACCTTTTTTGATAAAACTAAATTACCCAAAGGTACATATGTTAGTAGTTTGGATTTACCAGATTTAGAATCTGGTGTATATTATTATAGTTTTCATTCAAGTGATACAAAAAAATATGTAGGTGATTTTACTAAACCTTATCCTTCAGAACAAACCACTTCTACAAAAAATAGTAATAAAAATACAGAAACTAACCCTACTTTATATCCTAATCCAACAAATGATAAAGTGAATATTTACTCAAGTGGTATTAAAAATATAAAAATCATAGATATCAAAGGCAATATTTTGAAAGATTTTTCAACAGAAGATAATGATTTTTCTATGGCTGATTTAACTAACGGAACTTATTATATTACAATTTCAATTGAAAACAATAAAAAAAAATCAACTCAAAAAATCATATTAAACAAGTAATTTATTTTGAAAATCTTTTATAGTTTAATTTAAAAATTCCAATCAATCAATAAAAAATATTAATGAAAAAAATAACCTCATTATTACTAACATTTCTATTTTTATTACTATTTACGCATTGTGCCAAACAAGGTGAGTTCATTACTCCAAGTCAGTTTTCTAATAATCCGCAAGGAAATTTTGATGCTTTTTGGAACGGTATAAATCAAAATTACATTTTCTTTGACCAAACAAATGTAAATTGGCAAAATGAATACGACCAAAATCGAAGATTAATTAATTCCTCAACCACCAAGCAACAACTTTTT
Source organism: Cytophagales bacterium (assembly GCA_004294265.1). Classification (GTDB taxonomy): domain Bacteria; phylum Bacteroidota; class Bacteroidia; order Cytophagales; family UBA9547; genus REAG01. Next base: position 8,328 of record REAG01000168.1, read on the forward strand.
GATATTTGCAAAAAAATGTTTGATAAATTGATTGACGGACATCGTAATTTAAGTGCAAAACCGTATCAAAACGAAACCGAAGATTTTAAAGGTGTTGATGTTGGTGCTGATTATCTTAAATATAGAGATCAAAATCCATTTGTAAACACTGTCAATATTATTAAAGAAAGTAATTCTTATTTGGCAGGAAATCATGCCACAGTTTTAGGAAACGACCCTGAAGATGACAAACCTAAAGAACAGTTTTTTTATGGTCCTATAATAAACAAAAACATAATTTATATGCGTTTTATGAATTTTGGAACAGCTTTGCATCAAAATCAAAATAACGAAGATTTAAAACAATTTATAGATTATTTAACTGAAGCAAATAAATTAAAAAAACCACTAATTTTAGATTTAAGATTAAATTTTGGCGGTTACACCAATGAATTTTCTGCACTTTGTGGTTTATTTATTGATAAACCTTACAATTGTGGATTTAGCAAAGTTAAGTTAGGAATGGGAAATAACAAATTAAGCCCATTTATTACTGAAACCATTCAACCATCAAATTTAACTTATTTTTCAAATAAAGTTGTAATTATTACTAATAAATTCAGCGTTAGCTCATCTGAATTAACTTGTATGGTTTTAAAATCGTTGCCAAATGTAATCATGGTAGGGGAGCAAACTTTTGGAGCAACAGGACCAATATCTACTGAAAAAGAATTTACAGGAAATTTTGTAATGCCAAATAATTGGGAAGTTCAATTAGCACAAAGAGTTTCTTATGATATTGATAAAAAATGTTATGAAGGTACAGGCGTTCCGCCTGACATTTTAGTTCGACAAAATATTAATGAAATTTCAAATAATGTAGATAATCAATTAGATGCTGCCATAAATTATTTGCAAAATAATCCATAATTTTCAATAAAATGGATGAAATATTCATGCTTAGAGCTTTACAATTAGCTCAAAATGGCGTTGGTAAAGTAAATCCAAATCCATTGGTAGGTTGCGTAATTGTTCATCAAAATTTAATAATAGGAGAGGGGTATCATCAAAAATATGGCGAAGCACATGCTGAAGTAAACGCTATTAATTCAGTTGTAAATAAAGAATTATTACAAAATAGTACTTTATACGTAACGCTCGAACCTTGTTCTCACATAGGAAAAACCCCGCCTTGTGCCGATTTAATAATAAAATACAAAATCCCTAAAGTTGTTATTTGTAATCATGACCCAAATCCATTGGTGGCAGGAAATGGAATAGGAAAATTACAAAATGCAGGAATTGAAGTTTTATCAGGGATTTGTGAAGAAATAGGAAATGAAATTAATAAGCGTTTTTTTACATATTTTAACAAAAAAAGACCCTATATTATTTTAAAATGGGCTCAAACCAAAGATGGATTCATAGCAAAAGATAATTTCGACTCTAAATGGATTAGTAATTCCTATTCAAGGCAAATGGTGCATCAATGGAGAGCGGAGGAAATGGCTATTTTAGTAGGATTTAATACGGCTCTGCATGATAATCCATCTTTAACTTGCAGAACTTTTGTCGGTAATAATCCTATTCGAGTTATTTTAGATAAGAATTTTAATTTACCTAAATCGCATCACATTTTTATTGATAATGTTCCTACATTAATTATAAATGAAATAAAAAGTGAAAAAATAAATCATATTTCTTTTATCAAATCAAATCAAAACATTGAATCAATCCTTGAAATATTATATTATAATAAAATAAATTCTATTATTATAGAGGGCGGAAGTCAAACACACCAAAAATTTATTGATAATAATATATGGGATGAAGCAAGAGTTTTTGAGTCGGATGTTTTATTTGAAAAAGGGATAAATGCTCCTAAAATATTAAAATTTCCATTCTCTGAAATTAAAATTCAAAATGATGTTTTAAGAATTTATAAAAATAATTGAATCTTAAAACGATTACTTAACAACAAAATATTACTCATTTGTTTTAAAATTTTGTTGTTTAAAAAGTAAAATATATCATTTTTTTAAAAACTAATATTTTAATAGAATTTTCAAGATTATTTTTATAAATTACTAAAATATAATTAAAAAGCTAAAATACCAAAATTTATCTATTTATTTTTATTCATTGTTGATTAATAAATCCAAAATTAAATACATTTGTATTTTGAATAGATAATTTAAAAATTAAAAAAGATTAACCTCATTTTATGAAATATTTACACAAAGAAAAAGCCTTTCTTATTTTAGCTGACGAAACTGTTTTTGAAGGTTATAAATGTGGAATTAAAGGTACAACAACAGGTGAAATGTGCTTTAATACAGGAATGACTGGTTACCAAGAAATTTATACAGATCCTTCATATTCAGGTCAAATTATTATAAATACAACCACACATATCGGAAATTACGGTACAATAGCCATAGAAGATGAATCGAGTAAAGTTCAATTTTCTGGTTTAGTATGTAATAATTTTTCTGATATTTTTTCAAGATTTAAAAGTGAAATTTCCTTACAAAGTTACTTTGAAAAACATCAAGTAGTTGGAATTGAAGGAATTGATACCCGAAAATTAGTTCGCCATATCAGAAACAAAGGTGCTATGAATGGCATAATATCTTCGGAAATTTTAGATATTGAAAAGTTGAAAATAGAATTAATTAAAGCTCCGTCTATGGATGGACTTGAATTATCATCCGCAGTAAGCACAAAAGAATCTTACTTTTATGGAAATGAAAATTCGCCAATCAAAGTTGCTGTTTTAGATTTGGGTATAAAGAAAAGTATTCTTGATAATTTAGTTGAAAGAGGCATTTATTGCAAAGTTTTTCCTGCAAAAACTACTTATTCTGAAATGAAAAATTGGAATCCAAACGGTTATTTTATTTCAAATGGTCCTGGCGACCCGTCTGTTATGACTTATGCCATTGAAACTGTAAAGCAAATTTTAAATGATGACAAACCACTTTTTGGCATTTGTTTAGGTCATCAAATTTTGGCTTTGGCAAATGGTGTAAGAACCTATAAAATGCACAACGGACACAGAGGTTTGAATCAGCCAGTTAAAAATTTAATTACTGGAAAATCTGAAATTACTTCTCAAAATCATGGATTTTCAGTTGTAAGTGAAGACGTTGAAAAAAATCTTTTTGTCGAAGCAACGCACATAAATTTGAATGATAATACTATCGAAGGTATAAGAATAAGAAATAAAAAGGCTTTTTCAGCTCAGCACCACCCTGAGGCGGGTCCAGGTCCTCATGATTCTAGGTATTTGTTTGATGATTTTAAAAATATGATTTTGAATTAAAATCTATTAATTTTAGGGTATAAATCTTAATTTCAATTTTAATTATTATCTTTAATTAATCAATTTTTTAGAAAATATTTAAAATTACTACAAAAATAGAAACAATTATAATCAAAACTAAAACAAAATTACAAGCAAAAGCAATCAGAGCAGTTTCGGTTGCCATTGGTTCAAGTTACCAAAATATAGATGATTTGCTCGACCAAGGATTAGCAAAAATGATGGATGAAGGCAAGCGTGAATATTTAAGTAATGAAGAAAAAAAACTATTTTTTGAACAGTTAAAAAAAGGAGAAGTAGGCAAATAATGAAATTTGAAATATCTAAAAAATTTTACAAAGATATACTTAAAGCAAATAGTGAAATTCAAATTAAATTATACTAAATTTTAGAACTAATTCAAGTTTCCGAAGACTTATCCAATTTTGATGTAATTTATAAAATTTAAATTTAGATATTTCAGCTCTATTAAAGCATATAACTAGCTGAAAATCAACACTTTTGCAACATTTTTGGGCATTTTTGAGCAAAAAAATAGCACTCCCATTACTGAAAGTGCTATGAATTGTTTAGTATAAATAATTTATAAAACTTACCTTTAATTATCTATATTTTTGCTCAAAACTGTTGTATAATAAACATTATGTTAAGTAATCTATAACAATCTTTCTGATTTGAATAAAAACATTATCTTTTGCAAAATAAAAACAACTAATAAGAGTGTAAATTAAAATTATAGGTTTAATTTTACAAAAAATAACTATATAATTTTAAAAATGAATAAATTAATTTCAATTTCACTTTTATTTTTTTTAATTCAATTATTAAGTTGCACCAATTCAGCTACAAAAGCATTTAAAAAAGGACAAAAAAAGTTTGTTCAAGGTGAATTTAACGCATCAAACGAATTTTATAAACTATCTTTAGAAAAAGGCGGTAACAAATCAAAACTTAATTATTTAATTGCTGAAAACTTACGATTAACAAATAGAAATACAGATGCTGTAACGTACTATAAAAAAGCGTTGGATGCAGGAAATAAAGAAGATAAACTTACTTATAATTTAGCAAAATGTTTGAAATCTAAAGGGGATTATATAAATTCTAAAAATTTATTTGATTCTTATGCCCTAAATGGAGCTAATCAAAGTTTGGTAGAATTATCAAAAAAAGAATCAAAATTTTTAGATACCATTTATACTTTGATGCAAAAAGATGTGTATTACAAAGTGAAAAATATGGGAAACGATATTAATACTGATGGACCTGAATATGCACCCCAAGTAACAAAAGATGGCGATTTAATTTATACAGCCTCAAATAATCAATTTGAATATACAGCCATTGGAAGTGGTTTTACAGATATTTATCAATTCAAATTTGATGGCATAACGGAAGAATCGGGAATAAAAAAATCTTTTGGGGAAAAAATAAATCAAAATAAAACACATGAAGCTTGTCCAGCCATTTTGCCAGATGGCAACAGCATAATTTTTGTTCGTAGCAACGATGGAAAACGTAAAAATGGGGTTGAAACTGAAATCTATTCTACAGAGATGCGAGATGGTGAATGGCAAGCTCCAAAAGTAATATCTACTATTTCTGACAGTAGATATTGGGAAACGAGCCCTACCCTATCGCCCGATGGCAAAATTTTGTACTTTGCTTCTAATCGTAAAGGTGGTTTTGGAGGTGTAGATTTGTACAAATCTAATTGGTCGGACAGTTTGGGAACTTGGGAAAAACCTAAAAATATGGGCAAAGAAGTAAATACACCAGGAAATGAAATGTTTCCTTATGTAAGAAATGATGGAAGATTTTTCTTTGCATCTGACGGACTTCCTGGACTTGGCGGATTAGATATTTTTGCACTTTTCAAAGATACTGTAACAAAAGAAACTAATATTATTAACCTTGGTATGAATATAAATGGACCTTCTGATGATTTTGGGATTTGTTATAAAGACAGAAAAAATGGCTATTTTACATCAAACCGAGAAAATGGAAAAGGAGATGACGATATTTATTCTTTTGAATACGAAGTTCCACCACCCAAACCTGTAATTATTACTTATAAAGATTATTTAATTGTAAATGTAATCCAAAAATCGCCTTTAGATTCTAATTTTCAAGTTTTAGATAGTGCATTCGTTACTGCTAAATACGATTCTTTAAAAACACTGAAAACTGGTTTTACAGGTATTGATGGCAAATTAATTTTGGCAGTTGATAGTACAATTTTATATAGTTTATTGGCAGAAAAAAAAGGTTATTTTTCTAATACAGGTAGTTTTAAAACTTTAGGAAGCGCTTTTAAAAGAGATTCTGTTTCAAAAGATTTGATAAATAGATATTATGAAATTAAAATTAATCTGCAAAAAATTACAATTGGACAAGAAATTGTACTTGAACATATCTATTATGATTATAACAAAGCAGATATTCGACATGATGCTGAACCTGATTTACAACTTTTAATAGATTTTATGTTGAAAAATAAAGGTGTAGTTGTTGAATTAGGTTCACACACTGATTCGAGAGGAAACGATTTGTATAACTTAAAACTTTCTCAAAATAGAGCAAAATCTGCGGTAGCCTATATTGTTAAAAGTGGCGTTGATTCAAAAAGAATTAAGCCTGTTGGCTACGGAGAAACCAAACACCGAATTAAAGACGCTCAAACCGAAGAAGAGCACCAAATAAACCGAAGAACTGAATTTAAAATTATTGATGTAATCGAGTAAATTAAAATTTCTTAAAAAAAAATAATTTATTACTTTAAATTTTCATTTCAAAAAACATTTTTTTTATAAATAATTTTTCACAATGAATCCTTTTTACATAAATTTCAAAAAATAACCTATTCTTTGTGTCTCTGAATCAACTAATGAAATCAGAAAAACATAGAATAGGTTATTTGTATTTTGATTATAAATAATATAAAGTTAAAAATTAAGGGTTTTTAATTTTCATCTTTACCTGTTATCTGAAATTCAAGTTCATCAGCAACTTCAGCAACTTCTTTTACCATATCTTTAATTAAATCGGCAGTAGCATGTTCAACTATAACTGAAGATGCAATTTGCAAAAAACCGTCTTTTATAATAATTCTACTAAAGGTATGATGTGCTGCTTCAGTAAGGTATTTTTTCATGTCTATGCTATCTGAAAACTCACAAACTTTTGAGTCAAATTCTAAAAACTTTACTTTTTGAGATTTAGAAATTCTTGTGTATCCCAACACTCGTTGGAATCTGCCGTGTGAAGTTGGCATGATGATAATAGACTGGCTATCTGTGTAAGGAATTACCTTTCCACCTATTTCATTAGAAAAATCTTCTAATATTTTGTCTAAATTAAGATGTTTTGACATAGGAATAATTTTTATTAATCGTGAAATTTAATTTAAATCAAATGTAATATATTTCTCACATTTATAAAATTATATCACAAATTATCTAATAAATAATCGGTAAAGTAGAACTAAAACTCCAACCAAAAACATCAATATTGACAACTTGTTTATAAAGTGCATAGACTTTAAACTAAAATTTGTTGGTCTTTGGGCATCTTCTTTACGAAAAAAATAACCAAAAAACTCATTTGAGCTAAAATAATTCTGTATATTCATTTGTTTTGTATTTATTTACGTAATATTTATGAAATTGGTTTTAAAAATACATTAATATAATAAAATAATTAAGATGAATGTTGAAATAAATGAAAAAATAAATGTTGGGAAAGACCAACCTTTGCTTTTGATAGCTGGTCCATGTGTAATAGAAAGCTATAATTTTAACTGCATGATAGCAGAAAAAATTAAAATTATAACAGAAAAATTAAATATAAATTTTGTTTATAAATCTTCTTTTGATAAAGCAAATAGAACTTCTATTCAAAGTTTTAGAGGTGTAAATATGAATGAAGGATTAGAAATATTATCAAAAATAAAATCAAAATTAGATGTGCCAATTATTACAGATATTCATGAAAGTGGTCAAGCAAAACCAGTTTCAGAAGTTTGTGATATTTTGCAAATTCCAGCTTTTTTGTGCCGTCAAACCGATTTATTAGTGGCTGCTGCACAAACTGGTAAAGTAGTAAATGTAAAAAAAGGTCAGTTTTTAGCACCTTGGGATATGAAAAATGTGGTACGAAAACTTGAAGATGCCGGCACTAAAAAAATTATGCTTACCGAGCGAGGTACTTCTTTTGGCTATAATACTTTGGTAGTTGATATGCGTGGAATAGTACACATGAAAGAATTTGGATATCCAGTAGTTTTTGATGCTACACATTCAGTTCAAATGCCAGGTGGAAAAGGCGAAACTTCTGGTGGACAGAGTGAATTTGTACCCATTTTAGCCAACGCTGCAACTGCAATAGGCATTGACGCACTTTTTATGGAAGTTCATACAGATCCTGAAAATGCTCCAAGTGATGGACCAAATATGCTTAATTTAAGTGATTTGGAAAACATTCTTACAAAAATCCTAAGAATTAGGGAGGCAATTAAATAAAAATAGATTTTAAAATTCATTTTTAATAACTGATATTAGTTAGCAAATCCATTGCATATCTTTCTATAATGTTAGAATTCACTAAACCATCACCTAGATTTGGTTTAGGTTTTTTAGGACAATTCCAAAACAATATTGATATAACTAAAAAACTAAATTTTTGATTGTTTTCATTTTTATTTAATTGTTGTATTTAATTAAAATAGGATTCATTTTGTTTATTACGTATTCTAAGACTACAATTTATTTGTTTATTCTTTGCTAAGACTAATGATTTGATATAGAGGAAGTTGCAAAAAAAATACTACTTTTATATAAAATGTTTGAAATTAATTTTTTAAATCATACCTTTTTTTGTTTTCAAAATGTAAAAAATTAAAAAAAAATGGGAATGTTTAAAAGATTTTGGTTGATTAGTTGGTTTAGTTGGCACAAAAAAAAAGTTTGAGCCTTACCAAGTTTTTAAAACTTAGTAAGGGTAAATAAAGCTTCATTACCAATGATTGCAAATATTAACAACTGTTTTATAAATAAATAATCACTAACTAAGCACAAGCTCGTTTCAGCCTATCGTTGATAGCATTTCCTAATCCTGACGCAGGAACATATTCGGTTAAAATTAATTCACAATCTGAAATATCGAGCAAACGCAGGTAAGAAAATAAGTTTTTTGCCGCTTCTGTGGTATCATTATTTGGAGATAAAATTAACTCATTTTCTGGAAAATAGCTTTTATTAAATGATAAAATTCCGATTTTCTTATTTTTATAAATCTTTATCAATTCGGTAATACTTCCTGCTATTATTTTCTTTTTGGGAG
>REAG01000035.1 GCA_004294265.1 Cytophagales bacterium
TAATAACTAATAACTAATAACTAATAACTAATAACTAATAACTAATAACTAATAACTAATAACTAATAACTAATAACTAATTTGAACAATAATTAAAATATATTTGCGTTTGATTGATATTACATGATAAAAAAAATAGTTTTATTTACTTTTATACTTTTAATTTTTCAAAATACTTGTATTTTTGCTCAAAAGTTTGGGTATATTGATACAGAGTTTATTTTAAGCAAAGTAAAAGAATATAAAGAAGCCGAAGAAGAAATAGAAAAATTAGCTGCTCGTTATCAAAAAGAAGTTACAGATAAGTTTGCTGATGTTTCTAAATTTACGCAAGAATTTAAAGCCGAAGAAATTTTGCTTACCGAAGAAATGAAAAAAGAAAGGCAAGACACTATAATTGCTAAAGATAAAAGAGCCAGAGAATTGCAAAAAAAAGTATTTGGTTTTGAAGGTCTGATATTTTTGAAACGAAATGAATTAATAAAACCTATTCAAGAAAAAGTATATTTGGCAGTAGAAAAGGTATGCAAAAAAAAGCAAATTCAAATCATGTTTGACAAATCGAGTGAGTTAATCATGGTTTACACAGATCCAAAGCATGATTATACAGATTTTGTGCTTGATGAACTTGGTGTTGGCGACAAAAAAGACTCCATCGACAACAAAAAGAAAAGTGAATTTATAAAAGGAGAATAAATAATTTAACAACCAAAACCATTAATTTAAAATCAATGAAGTTTATTTCAAAAGTAGTTATCGGAACTGCCATTTTTGGTGGTAGTTTTTTAGTAAATGCACAAGTGAAACCCCTTAGAATCGGATATACCAACGTGGATTATCTGATTAGTTTGCATCCCGACAGTAAAAAAATTGATGGCGATTTGAGGGCTTATCGTACCCAATTAGATAAAGAAGCCGAAGCTTTAGGAAAGGAATTTCGTGAAAAATATGAAAATTACGAAAAAGGAAAATCAATGATGAGTGAGCCAACACGTGCATCAAAAGAAAAAGATTTGATGCAATTGCAAGAACGCATTCAGGAGTTTCAAAGAAATGCCGAATCGGATTTGCAAAAAAAACAACTTGAACTTTTGCAACCCGTGTTAGATAAAATTCAAAAAGCAATAGATGCAGTTGCAAATGAAAATGGTTTTACTTATGTTTTAAACTCTGATGCAGGTATGGGAACAACACCAATTTTGCTTCACGGACCCGAAACCGATAATATTTCCGACCTTGTGTTGAAAAAATTAGGTATAACTGCACCACCAAAAGGAACAGTTCCTAACAAATCGAACGCTGGACCAAGGAAAAAATAACTAAATATAAATAATTTGACCTATTTATTTTACTTTTTTGTTCTTTTGGAAACCCAAAAGAACAAAAAAGTAAAATATGTTTATAATTTATTAGAACAGCCCATGTAGATACATTATAAAGGTAAAACACAAATATTTCTTTCAAAACCTTATAACTAACCTTTTTCTTTAGAGGAAAGGAACCCAAAATGTAGTTTTTTTAGTGTTTGGTAATTAAATGGGCTATTCAAAAATTTTAAATTATAGGTCTTCATTTTTTTGTTTTCATAAAAGTTTGATTAACAAGACTTTATGTACTCTATATCTCATTTTTGGAGTAACTTTTTCATGATTACCATCCTAATTGCAATTTTCTAATCCTATTGTAAGCCAAGTTGATTTTTCTAATAGCTGCACTAATACGCTTTATTTATATTCTGAATAAGTAATTTCCGTTTATATAACAAAAACATGAACAATATTTTATAAGTTATTCAATTTTAAAAAGTAATAGATAGATTTTTTTACAATAAATTAAATTATTAAAGAAAACAATATATTTGCATCAAAATATATTTTTAATGTAAATTTGCAATTAATTATGAAATATATATTATTTATTGTTGTTTTTGTGTTTTTGTTCGGCAAAATAATTAAATATGCCCTAAAATATTGGTTTTCAAGCAAATTAAAAGAAGCCCAAAAAGAATTTGATCAAAACAGGAATTTTCAAAATGCTTCTTCTCAACAAAAAGAAGGAACAATTCGAGTGGATAAAACATCAGATAAATCCAATAAAAATCAATCTTCAAGTGCCGCTGGCGATTATATTGACTATGAAATTGTAAAATAGTTTTGAAAAAACTTTGTTTGGTTTTAAATTCTCAACCCTTTTTAAAATAAAAAAAGCTTCCGATTTCAAAAATCAGAAGCTTTTTTTATTTTAAAAAACCAGTTTCTTTTTCATGAACTTATAATTTTCATCTTGCGGATTAATTGCTCCAATTTTTTTCCACATTTCTATAGATTTTGGCGTTTGCTTAGAATTTAAGTAATAAGCACCCATATAAGTATAACCTTTGATTATATCATCTTTATATTTTACAACATCTTTTGCATTTGCTAGCTCAATATATTTTTCGTAAAATGGTATGGCTTGACCAGTTTTTTTGTCAGTATCAATAGCTTCGTTTGCATAAGAACGCCATTTATGACCTAATAATTCCTCTGGTTTTTGAACAACTACTTTTTTGAAAACTGAATCTGAAAGTGCGTATTCTTTGGCAAAATAATGTGCTTTCCCCCAAGTTAATAAATCATTTAAACCTGCTTTTTTGTATTTAAAATATTTAGCATAATATTCAGCTGCTTTTTTGTATTTTTTCTTTTCATTGGCGGCTTTTGCTAAATCATTATAAATTTCAAAACGTGAAGTATCTTTAGCTATTGTTTTTAATAAATAGTTTGCTCCTAAAGAATCATTTCCATTTTTAACAAGCAATTTTCCATAATATTCATAATCAGGACTGATGCGTTTGGTGGTATCGGCAGCAGTAAGATTAAAGAAATTTTGAATTTGTTCTAATCCTACTTTAAAATTTTGTTTAGAAGCAATTGTATCTTTAGAAGTATTTCCTAATTCATAATTACTATAAGCCGAAAGTCTATACAAAACTCTATCAGAAGGATTTTCCTTTAAAAGGACATTTATTTGCTCTAAAGTAGAGGTATAATCTTCGTTCTTGAAGCTCATTGCTGCAAAACGAGATTTAGATTTATAATTTCCATCCGACATTCCCAAATATTTTTTGTATTCTGCAGGTGCTTGAGAGCGATATTGTTTTAATTTAAAATATAATTCTGCTCTTTCTCTGTAAGCTGGTGAGTAATTTGGATCAACTTCTATTCCTTTATTATAATTTTTTAGAGCCTCTTCGTAGTTTTTGGCTTGTAAATAAATTTTGCCTGTTTTTATATGTCCTTTTGCCAATTTAGAATCTAAAGAAAGTGCATTTCCATATTGTTTAATGGCTCTTGTAGCACTTCCATCGTCCGATACTAAGTATGCATCACCTAAAGCTAATAAATAATCTGTTGATTTTGGAGCTAATCTTACAGCATTTTCAAACTGAAAAACTGCTAAAGCAACATCTTTTTTTCCTTTATAAAGATATGCTTCGCCAGTTTTAAAAAAAACTTGCGCATTTTTGCCTTTAGATAAATCCGAAGCCATTTTAAATTTTTGAGCGGAAGCGTCCCAATTTCCTTGCAAATAAATGACTGCACCTTGTCCTACAAAATTTAAGGCATTTTTTGGGTCTAGACTGATGCCTTTATTAAAAAAAGTCATGGCAGTATCCAAAGATTCAACAGCCGATGAGGTATCAATTTGGCTCATTTTTACATAAAAATCTCCTTTGTAATAGGCATTATCGGCAGTTTCTGGCAAAGCCAAAATAGATTTTCTCGCATTTGCATATTGTTCCATATCAATAAAACGAAGTGCTTCTGGTAACGATTGTGCTTGAGCATAAGCAGAAGCAAGCATGGAAATGGCAATAATATTCTTTAACATTTTAAAATTAAGTTTGGTATTAAACACAAATTTAACGCAGTTATTTTAATATTGTTGTTAATAAATTGTTTTATTATTAAAAATTTATAGAAAAGCCACTTAAATATTTTAAAAAATGCTAACCCCTAACCCAAATTGTGTTACGAAACCGCATAATCCAAAAGGATGGGAATGTCATAATTTTATGAAATATTACTAATGTATTCATTAATTAAGGTTAAAAATATGTATTTGGGCTTATCTAAAAAAATAATTTACAAATCGGGTTTTTATCAAATATTTAGATATAACCTATAAAAAATAGTAATTTACTTCTAATTTAGCTTTTAAAATATTTTTGTTTTAGTTTTAAGTAATTTTTTATATTTGCTTTTTAATTTTTATTGATGAAAATAATTATTTCTGGAGGGGGCACTGGCGGTCATATTTTTCCTGCCATTGCTATTGCAAACACACTAAAAGAGCGAATTTCTGATATTGAAATTTTATTTGTAGGTGCCGAAGGCAGAATGGAAATGGAAAAAGTGCCTCAGTCGGGTTATTCTATTTTAGGATTACCGATTGCAGGCATTCAACGTAGCTTTTCTTTTGATGCCATCAAAAAAAATTTAGTTTTCCCGTTCAAATTATGGGCTAGTTTATCAAAAGCCAAACAAATAATCAAAGATTTTCAACCAAATATAGTTGTTGGTGTAGGCGGATATGCTAGTGGACCCGTACTTTTGGCAGCTCAAAAAGTAAATATTCCCACTTTGATTCAAGAACAAAACGGCTTTGCTGGACTTACAAATAAAATTTTGGGCAGAAATGCTTCCACAATTTGTGTAGCTTATTCAAATATGGAAAAATATTTTCCTAAAAATAAAATAATTCTTACTGGAAACCCTGTCAGAAAAGATATTTTAGATGTGTCATTAGTAAAATTGGCGGGCTGTGTACATTTTAAACTTAATCCTGATAAAAAAACTATTTTGGTTATTGGAGGCAGTTTAGGGGCAAAAACAATTAATAATGCTATCGAAAAAGAATTTGAAAAAATTAAAAATTTTGGTTTTCAATTGATTTGGCAAACAGGTAAAAATTTTAATTGGCAAAATAAAAGTGAGATAAAACAAGGATTGTGTGTTTTGCCTTTTATAAAAGAAATATGCTTGTGCGGATATTGTAATTTCAAGAGCTGGTGCTTTGAGTATCAGCGAATTAAGTATTGCCAATAAACCCGTTATTTTAGTGCCTTCGCCCAATGTTTCGGAAGATCATCAAACCAAAAATGCTATGGCTTTAGTAGAGCAAAATGCAGCTATTTTGGTTAAAGATTCGGATGCTCAGTCCATTTTGGTCGAAACGGTTCTTGATGTTTTAAAAGATGAAATAAAAATGAATCAATTAAA
>REAG01000169.1 GCA_004294265.1 Cytophagales bacterium
TTGAATTTCAATTAAAATTACTTTTTTTTCATTGTTTTCGAGCGTAATTGTCGCTTTAAAATCCATTCTAAAAACTGTGAAATCATTGTTTGGAATTTTTACAACAGTTTCAGTAGGATCTAAATGTAAATCATTAATTTTTAATCCTAATATATTGGCAATCAAGACTTTAGCAGCTTGATTATCATCTAACAAATATTTAAAAACTGAATCATAAATCGGATTGGCAATTAACATCGAACTTTTTTTAACAAAAATAGTTATTTTTTCATAAAATAAAGTACCTATATTCATCAAAGGTTTAATATTTCATAAAAAAAGGGACTAAAGTCCCTTTTTTTATGAAATATTATTTATAACTCCTTTGACTTGGCTTAACGAATTCGTAATTCAAATCTTCTTTGTTTAGTTTTTGCTTTCCACTTTCGCCAGTCCATTCCCAAGCGGCAGCATACATAAAGTTTGCATCGTCACGAAGCGCTTCTCCGTCTTCAGTTTGATATTCTTCTCTAAAATGTCCGCCACAAGATTCATTTCTATTCAAAGCATCCACCATCATTAATTCTCCTAATTCTAAATGATCGGCAACTCTACCCGCTTTTTCAAGGGTTTGATTTAATTCTTCGCCAGTTCCAGGAATATTTACATTCGACCAAAATTCTTTTTTCAAGTCTTGAACTTTTGCTATACCTGCTTTCAAACCAACTTCTGTTCTGCCCATCCCACAATGATTCCACATAGTAAGACCTAATTCTTTTTGAATTTCGTGAACGGTAGCTTTCCCTTTGATATTTACTAGTTTATGCAAATCTTCTTTTACTGCTTTTTCTGCATCCATAAATTCTTTTGTATTATTTGGTATTGGTTTTCTTTCAATGCCAGCCAAGTAATCACCTATAGTGTAAGGAAGTACGAAATAACCATCTGCCAAACCTTGCATTAAAGCAGAAGCTCCTAAACGATTTGCACCATGGTCAGAAAAATTTGCTTCTCCGCAAGCATAAAGTCCAGGTATTGAAGTCATTAAGTTATAATCTACCCAAAGTCCGCCCATTGTATAATGAACAGCAGGATAAATTCTCATTGGTTCTTTGTAAGGATTTTCACCCGTAATTTGGGTGTACATATCAAAAAGATTGCCATATTTTGCTTTCACAACATCCCTACCCAAAGTTTCAACCATAGATTGATCAGGATTAGAAATTCCTTTTTTATTGGCTTCCTGTCTTCCGTAGCGTTCTACAGCCGAAGCATAATCCAAATAAACTGCTAATTTGGATGTCCCAACACCAAAACCAGCATCACATCTTTCTTTTGCAGCACGTGAAGCAATGTCACGAGGTACTAAATTTCCGAAAGCAGGATAACGTCTTTCTAAGTAATAATCTCTTTCTGCTTCAGGAATATCATTTGCTTTTCGGGTGTCGCCTTGATTGGCAGGAGCCCAAATCCGTCCATCATTTCTTAATGATTCAGACATCAAAGTTAATTTTGATTGATGATCTCCAGTTACAGGAATACAAGTTGGATGAATTTGTGTGTAGCAAGGATTAGCCATCATAGCTCCTTTTTTGTGGGCTCTCCAAATTGCAGTTCCGCTCGAACCACGTGCATAAGTACTTAAATAAAACACGTTTCCGTATCCTCCGGTACATAAAACTACTGCATGAGCCGAATGACGTGTAACTTCTCCAGTAATCATATCTCGAGCAATAACGCCTTTGGATTGTCCATCAATAAGTACAATATCCAAAATTTCATGGCGAGTATAAGATTTTATTGCTCCAGCATTTATATTTTTATTCATAGCAGAATATGCACCCAAAAGTAACTGTTGTCCAGTTTGACCTTTTGCATAAAAAGTTCTAGAAACTTGAGCACCACCAAACGAACGATTATCAAGTAATCCACCATATTCACGAGCAAAAGGAACTCCTTGAGCAACGCATTGGTCAATTATATTTACAGAAACTTCTGCCAAACGATGAACATTTGCTTCTCTTGCTCTATAATCACCCCCTTTTAAAGTATCATAAAATAAACGATAAACCGAATCTCCATCATTTTTATAATTTTTTGCTGCATTTATTCCACCTTGAGCAGCGATTGAGTGAGCTCTTCGTGGCGAATCTTGAAAACAAAATGTAGTAACATTATATCCTAATTCAGCCAATGAAGCAGCAGCAGATGCTCCAGCTAATCCTGTTCCAACAATAATAACGTCATATTTACGTTTGTTGGCAGGATTTACAAGATTAATTTTAAACTTATGATTTTTCCATTTATCAGACAATGGACCTGCAGGGATTTTGGAATTTAATGTACTCATGTTATATATATGTGATACGTTTATAAATGAAGTTTAAAGCAAATTGTTTATATTATAATAAACAATTTTAATTTATATTTAACAATAAAATTGTTATTAAAAATAAATTAATAGTGAAATTTTATTATTTGCAAATCTAATATATAATTATTTCGATTTTATAATATTATGATTTTTTTTTAAAAATTTTAATTAAAAAAATAAAATCAATTCTTTAGTTTATTGATGTTATTAAAAAAATAAAATTCAAAAAGATATTTAATGAATTTTACTTTATGCTAAAACTAAATTTTTTAGAAAATCATTTATTTATTATATTTTATAAAAAAAATTAAAATCTTAAATAAGAATCAAAATGTTAAAAGTAAAAGTTTTTTATTTTTAGCAATAAATTACAAAATGATTTTTTAATAAAAAAAATATTTTTTATTAAAAAATCATTTTGTGGATATATAATTAGGATTATTTTTTTTATTTACATTCAATTTTAAAGTGTTTTGAAAAAAAGTAAACTAATTTTAGATATTGCATACGATTTTGATTTTGTGCTTATTGGCATAATTTCTTCGGCTCGTGATTTCACTTTGGCTTGGTATTTGAATAAATTTCTTGATATTGAACTTAAAAAACAAGATGATATAAATTATCAATTTATAAAAAATGATAATTTTTTCATTTCTAATTATATATTTGAATCCGATTACAGCATTATACGTCTTTTAAAAAACCGAGCAACTGAGTTTTTAAATATAAAAAAACCCTATTTGTTGCCAGAATTAAAAACTTATGATTACTTTGTGATATTAAATGGAGAATTTGCAGCATATTATAAAGATTTTTTATTAAAATTGCAACAAATACCAGAAATTAATTATACTAAACAAATCGATTACGAAGCATTACCCTCAAAAGAAAATCTATTAATTTAAACTTATCTCATGGAAATCCCTTTTAACAGAACAAAAATTTTAGCAACTGTAGGTCCCGCAAGCAATACTCCCGAGAAATTATGGGAATTGGTTAAGGCAGGAGCGGACGTTTTCAGACTTAACTTTTCGCATGGCTCACACGAAGACCATTTAAAAGTGATTAATCATATTAAGGCTTTAAATTTAAAATATGGCACTACAATTGCTATGTTGCAAGATTTACAAGGACCAAAAATCAGAACTGGCGAAGTTGAAAATAATGGTGTAGAGCTCATTTCTGGCAAAAAATTAACCATCACAACCGAAAAAGTTATTGGAAATGCCGAACGTATTTATACTTCTTATACTTTAATGCCAAGAGATGTAAGTGTTGGAGATAGAATTTTAATTGACGATGGTAATTTAGAAATTAAAGTACTTTCAACAAACGGAACTGACACGATAGTTACAGAAGTTGTTTATGGAGGAATTTTGAAATCTAAAAAAGGTATAAACTTACCAAACACCAAAGTTTCAGAACCATCTTTAACGGCAAAAGACAAAGAAGACTTACTTTTTGGATTAGAACATGGTGTGGATTGGGTGGCTTTATCTTTTGTAAGAAATGCAAAAGATATTGATGATATAAAAGAAATTATTAAATCGAAAGGCAAAAACACAAAAGTAGTTGCCAAAATCGAAAAACCAGAAGCTCTTTTAGAAATAGATGAGATTATTGAAAAATCAGATGCTTTGATGGTTGCTCGTGGTGATTTGGGTGTAGAAATACCGATGGAAGATGTGCCTTTGGCTCAAAAAATGATGATTCGCAAGTGTAATGCAGCCGCAAAACCAGTTATTGTAGCTACGCAAATGTTGGAAAGCATGATTAAAAATCCTCGTCCGACAAGAGCAGAAGCTGGCGATGTGGCAAATGCTGTTATTGATGGAGCAGATGCCGTGATGTTAAGTGCCGAGTCGGCTTCTGGGTCTTTTCCTGTCGAATCTGTAAAAGCCATGGTTGCTATTATTGGTGCTATCGAAAGAGGAACAAATGTATATAACAAAGAGTATGATTTAGACAAAACTTCTCCTGATTTTTTAAGAGAAAGATTACTCGCAGGTGCTTGCCGATTGGCAGATGATATTAATGCAAAAGCTATTGTAAATATTTCAAAAACAGGATTTGTTGGAAATATGATTTCGAGCCACAGACCTAAAGCCTTGATTTTTACATTTACAGACAACAAAGAATTAGTAAATGTTTTGAACCTTTCGTGGGGCATAAAACCATTTTATATGGAAACAAAATTCAAATCTACTGACGAAATGCTCGAAGCCGTAAATAAAATATTGGTTGAGAAAAATTTAGTTAAAAAAGGCGATTTAATTTTAAATACTGCCAGCATGCCAATAGATGGCGAATTTAGAACCAATATGCTTAAAATGAGCATTATTTAGTTTATAAATAATTTTATTTTAAAATAGGACATGAGGTAATTGTGTCCTATTTTTTTTGGGATTTTGAAAACTGAATTTAAAATGAAGAAAAAAGAAATTCTTTTAGTAATAATTTTATTTTTTTCTCTTAATGTGAAAGCCTTAACAAAAGATAGTTTAATTTTTGGAAAGAAAAATTATGTTATTATGGGCATCTTAGAAACAAGATTTTTTAGCTACATAGCAGATATTTCGTATAATAGAATGTTGTTTTCTAAAAATTGCATAAAGTTAGACGCTAAAATTGGAATTGTTTCTAATGGTCTTTTTATGCAAGGCTTGCAAACAGGAACTTCTTTTTATATTGGAGGTAAAAGACATTTTTTTGAAATTGGAGTAAATCTTGAATTTGTCTGTTTACGTGGTTTTACAAGGTCTTCTGGACTCAGACAAGAAAAATTTTACACTCCACCTAAATTATCTTTTTCATTTTATCCTATCATCGGGTATAGATATTTTTCTAAAAAATCGTTTACATTTCGATTATATTATATTCCAATAATTACATATACTAATTCCAAAATATACAACCAATATAATAATTTTGGGTTTTCTTTTGGTTTTGGTTTTTAATAAATATCTATGTTATCAATATCTCAAGCCATATTATCAGAAATTGTGTTGCATTCGGTGGGCAACAAAAGCAAGGATGAGCCTTTGTTAATTTCTAAAGAAAAATTGCAGTTGGCAGAACCTGTGAAAGAATTATTGGCAAAATATTTCATTTCTCCATTTAAAAATGTCGCTTTTTCAACTTTTTCGCATACTTCTGAGCTTGATTTGAACGAAATTTATGCGTTTTCAAAAAAGATATTTGCAGATCCTGATAGTATTTTCTTACATTCAATTTCTATTTCAAAGCATCTTTACGAACAATCTACTCATCCAAATATCAAAGCAGGAGAGTTATACATTGTTTATTTAAGTGGTTGTGTGGTAGACGATGAGGAAGTGGATGCCATAGGAATTTTTAAATCTGAAAATAAAGAAACTTTTTTGAAAGTATTACCTATAAACGGAAGTTACGAAATCAATGCTGAATCGGGTGTAAATATCAATAAATTAGATAAAGGATGCCTAATTTTCAATACTGAAAAGGAAAAAGGTTATAAAGTTTGCGTTATAGATCAAACCAATAAAGGTGAGGAAGCACGCTATTGGAAAGATGATTTTTTGCAAGTGGATGCTCGAAAAGATAGTTTTCATTACACACAAAACTATATGGATTTATGCAAAAAATTTGTTACTGAAAAGTTGCCTAACGAATTTGAAGTTTCCAAAACCGACCAAATAGATTTACTCAATAGGTCTGTTAATTTTTTTAAAAATAAAGATCAATTCGATTTAAATGAGTTTAATGAAGAAGTAATGCAACAACCCGAAATCATCGAAACTTTTAAAGATTTCAAAAAAACTTACGCCACCGAACGAGAAATTCCAATTGTAGATGAATTTGAAATTTCTGACCAAGCCGTTAAAAAACAAGCCAAAATATTTAAAAGCGTGCTTAAATTAGATAAAAATTTCCATATTTATATCCATGGTGATAAAGATTTGATAGAAAAAGGCGTGGATCAAGCCAATGGAATGAAATATTATAAAATATTTTATAAAGAAGAGTCGTAGGTAATGAAATAATTTGAAGTAAAAAAACACTATTTTTAATAAATTATATTGAGTCCAATAAATATTTACAATTAAAATTCCCCTCCCCCTTTCTTATTTCCCCCAATGCGGAAAAGTTATAAAGGAATTTGTAATTATTTATTAGACTTTATATAAGTAAATACTAGTTTTGACAAAGATTAAATTTTTTATAAAAAATTATTACTTATAATTCATATTAATCCAAGTTTCTTTGTCTAATTTATATTCAAAGTTGGATGTTTTTTTTCCATAATAATCATATTCAATTTCTTTTGAAAAGCTAGCACCAATTTTAATTATTGCTTTTTGAGAACGAATATTTTGAGGTCCGATATGAAAAAAAACTGTATTTACAAATTCAAAAGCATAATCTAAAAGCATTTTTTTGACTTCAAAATTATATTTTCCTCCCCAATATTTAATAGCTAAAAAAGTGTATCCAATAGCAATAGATTTGTTTTCCGAATTAAAATCATAAAATCGAGTTGAACCCATTAATTCGTTTTCGGTAGTATTAAAAATCAAAAAAGCACTTTTTGAAGCTAACGCACTGTTAAAATAAAGTTGAAAAACTTCTTTTTTGAACCTATCACTAATTGGATGTTGCTCCCAAATAAGCGGATCGGAAGCCACTTTATATAGTTTTTCAAAATCATTTTCTGTTAATGGATTTAATTTAATTAACGTATTTTCTAAATTTAATGGCTGTAAATTCATATTTTAAATTTATTTTTTTCATTTATTATATATCTAAAATAAAAAATAATTTAAGTAATATAGTCTATAAAAATAAATTTCAAATCAAATTTATATAAAAGCTGAAGACAAAATCCTTGAAACCAAAAATTAAAATTTATCTTTGCAACTAAAAATGTATTAATTGAAAAAAGAATTACAAATTATTGTTCCGCCCGAAATTGCTTTTAATGAAGTAAAATTACATTTATATATTCAAAAAATATTACAATTATCAGAAAACGATAATTTTGTATTGAATTTAAAAAGACGCTCTATTGATGCACGATCTCGGGAAATAAAAGTAAACTTAAGTTTAAATGTTTATGTCAATGAATTATCAAATGAACAATTATTATATGAAATTCCTAAAATAGATGTTTCAAAATCGCCTTGTGCAATTATTGTTGGAATGGGTCCAGCAGGGCTTTTTGCCGCTTTAAAATTGGTTGAACAAGGAATAAAACCGATTATTATTGAGCGAGGTAAAAATGTTAAGGATCGCAGAAGAGATTTAGCAGCACTCAATAAAATGCATATTGTAAACCCAGAATCTAATTATTGTTTTGGAGAAGGCGGTGCAGGAACTTATTCGGACGGGAAATTATATACTCGTTCTCACAAAAGAGGCGATATTCAGCGTATATTAGAGATTTTAAACATTCATGGAGCTCCGAATGATATTTTAGTGGATGCACATCCGCATATTGGTACAAATAAACTGCCAAAACTTATTGAAAATATACGCAAAACCTTACTTGATTCTGGAGCTGAAATTCATTTCAATACTAAAGTAACTGATTTTATTGTAGAAAAAAATCAAATGAAAGGCGTAATTACGGCTGATAATCGTGAGTTTTTAGGTATAGGAGTAATTTTAGCAACTGGACACTCGGCTCGTGATATTTTTTATTTGTTGGAAAAAAAGAAAATAAAAATTGAATCCAAACCATTTGCTCTAGGTGTTCGGGCAGAACATCAACAGAAATTTATAGATCAAGTTCAATATCATTGCGAAAATAGAGGTGAATTTTTACCTCCATCAAGTTATTCCTTGGTTCAGCAAACAGAATTTGAAGGCAAAGAAAAAGGAGTTTTTTCGTTTTGTATGTGTCCAGGCGGTATTATTGCCCCTTGTGCAACTGAAACAGGAGAAATTGTTGTAAACGGTTGGTCGCCTAGCAAACGTAATAATGCCTTTGCAAACTCGGGCATTGTTGTTGCAGTAGATGAATCAGATTGGAAAGATTTTTCTTCTTTTGGAAACTTGGCAGCCCTCGAATACCAAAAATCTGTGGAGAAAAATGCGTGTATTTTGGCTGGAAATACTCAAAAAGCTCCTGCTCAAAAAATTGAAGATTTTATGAATAGTAAAATTTCAAGTTCACTATTAGATTGCTCTTACACCCCAGGCTTAACTTCTATTGATATGAAAGCCGTTTTACCTTTACCAGTTTATTCTAGATTGAAAGCAGGTTTTAAGGCATTTAATCAAAAAATAAAAGGTTATTCTTCTAATGAAGCTCAAATAATTGGGGTTGAAAGCAGAACATCATCGCCAGTTCGCATTCCCAGAAATAAAGAAACTTACGAGCATATTGAAATTAAAGGACTTTTTCCGTGTGGAGAAGGTGCAGGCTATGCGGGTGGAATAGTTTCTGCTGCCATGGATGGAGAAAAGTGTGCAGATTATTTAGTAAAATTGTATAAATAAAATTAACTATACTTCGGGAATTTTTAAATTGAAAAAAAAATAGTACTAATCAAAAATATAAAAAATATAATATCGTAAGCTAATAGTAAATAAATGAAAAAGCTCATTTATATATTATTATAAGTACCAACTCCCTATTCGTAAGATTTTCATTATCGAAACATTTCTCTCCATTTAAGGTTCTGTGGAATCGAAGCATAATTTGTTAGGGCAGGCTCATTATATCTAAAATACGTATGTGGGCTTTTCTATAAATAAAATCAAAAAAAAGTAATATTTTTCATTTAAAAAATATTGAATTGAAAATTCAATAAAAAAGGTAAGAATTTGTTTCTTACCTTTCAATTTTAACAATAAGCCAAAATATTATTTTCAGCCTTTTTTGAAGGCATTAAACCTAAATCATCTATAGTATTTTTGATGATTAATGCGTTTTGATAGGCTTCATATAAAGCTGAATTTATATGAAGTGTGCTCGAAAATGCTTGATTTTCAGCTATGTTTGTTTCACAATACAGATATTTAACAAATAATTGATCATGGGTAGTAATTATGCTCATAGGCAAAATGTGGATTTAATTGTTTACGTAAATTTAATAAGGCATATCTCATTCTACCTAGCGAAGTGTTTATACTTACTCCAGTGAAGTCTGAAATTTCTTGAAAACTCATGTCTGCAAAATGTCTCATCAATAATACCTGTCGTTGTTCAAAAGGCAGCTTATGAATACATTCACGTAATAAAGTTTTAATTTCTTTTTGTTTTATTTCGTCTTCTTTTGATGTTTCTACAATTTGTAAAGTATCAAAAATTGAATAATCTTCTTCATCACGCACGAAACCAACTTTTGAATTTTTTCTATAAAAATCAATGGCAATATTATGAGCAATGCGAACAATCCAATGTTGGAATTTTCCATTTTCATTGTACCTACCATTGCGAATCGTATCTATAACTTTAAAAAAAGTATCTTGCGTAAGGTCACTAGCCGTTTCTTTATCTTTTACAATAAAATAAATGGTTGAAAAAACTTTCGATTTGTATCTTTGTAGTAACACTTTGAAGGCTTCTTGATTGTTCTGTGCATATAACGAAACTAATTCGGAGTCGTCTAACTTTTTCAGTTTTATCATTTTGTACGTTGTAGATTAATAACGTAAAGCTCTATATCAAATTGTATGGGGGTTAAATTTATTTTTAATTATTACGCAATTATAAAATAATTTGTTGCAATTATCAAATTTATTTTTTTATTTTTTTTAAAACTTGTTAAATATTTACTCTACTTTAAAATCAAATTTACGACCTAAATTTCCCAAAATCTTATATTTCATAGTTGAAGCAATATCTTTTGCGGCTTGTTTGGCAGTTTCAGTATTTTTTCCTTCAAAAAAAGTATCTGCAGTTTCACAAAAATTATCTACCCAAGTTTGAAAATTTTCAATTGAAAAAGGTAATTTTTCGTGTAAATGTTGATGAATAGGCATTAAACTTCCTTTATAAATATTGGGAGTAGAGAAAATTATAAAATCCCAAAATTCACACATTCTCGGTAAATGTTGTTCAAAATTGGTGTTTTCAAAAAAAACAGACATATTCTGATTATTTTTTAATTTATTATAAAAATATTGAATTAAAAAATTAATATCCTTTCGATTTTCAATATCTTTTTTCATTTAAGAAGCAGCATTTTTAAAGCTGTTACAGCAGCTTCATCGCCTTTATTGCCATGTTTTCCACCAGCTCTGTCGGTAGCTTGTTCGGAGTTTAAAGTTGTTAATACACCAAAAATAATAGGTTTATTGTATTTTAAATTCACATCTATAATTCCTTTTGTAACACCTTGGCAAACATAATCAAAATGTGGAGTATCACCTTGAATAACACAACCCAAAACAATTAGGGCATCAATTTCAACTTTTTCTGCCATCCATTGAGCGGCAAGTGGTAATTCAAAAGTGCCAGGCACTTCTTTAAAAAATATATTTTCAACTTTAATTCCTTCTTTTAATAATCTATCTAAAGCCCCTTTTTTTAAAGCAAGAGTAATATTAGAATTCCATTCAGCAGTAATTATTGCAATTTTACTATTTGAAAAATCAAAATTAGATTTAATTACTTGTGAGCTAAGGTTTTGTAATTCGGTAGCCATTAAGATAATTTCTCAAATATTGATTGAACCGACTCAGTAGAGATAGGTTTTGGAAAATAATCTCTTACAAAAGTCTTGTTTAGAAATGAATCTAAATCAGTTTTGTTATCTGAACTTGTAAGCATCACAATATTAGAAACATTTTTTAAGTTTGAGCTAAATTTTTCAAATTCTTCAACAAAACCATATCCATTCATCAAAGGCATATTTATATCTAAAAATATTATATTTGGCCAAAGCTCCAAGTTTTCATTTAAGCTGTTTAGATAATCTAAACCTGCTCTAGCTGATGTTTTGGTTACTAAATTACCCTTAAATCCTGAACGATCCAACACAATTGATGCTATTAATAAGTCTGTATCATTATCATCAATAACTAAAATTCTTTCTATTTTCAAAATATTCTTAATTTTTATTGTACAATTATAATAATAAAAAAATTACAATTAAAGTTAAATTTTATTTTTTATATATTTTTTTTAAAAATTTAATTTAAAAATAAAAAACCTCATTTAATTGAGGTCTTTTTATGTACTGTTATGCTTTCAATTTTCCAATTTGATGGTCAATTTTAAATAATCCATCTAATTCAGTCCCTATCAATTCATGAATTTCAAGGGTTCTTCTTGCTTGATCTTCTTCTTCAATTTGCTCAGTTAAGAACCAATCAAAGAATTTAACTGTTTGAAAATCTTTGGCTTTCATACAGGCATCGGTCATTTTATTAAATGATTCGGTGATGCTAATTTCCATTTCTAAATATTGCTCAAGTATTGCTTTGAAATCTGAAAAATCATTTTGAATTTCAGCAACTTCAGGCGAAAGTGCCCTGCCACCCATATCAATCAAATAATCATATATTTTGAGCATGTGCGTCCGTTCCTCTTCAGATTGCTTTTTAAAATACTCACCAGTTTCTATCAAACCTTGCTCGTGACACCAAGCTGACATAGCCAAATATTGAGCTGAAGAATGTGCTTCCATTTTCATCTGAGTATTTAACATATCTTGTACACTTTCTTGAAGTGATGATTTTAATCTTAATAGCGTTTTCATTTTAGTATTATTTTGTAGGTATAACAAGTACAAAAGTAATTTAGTTCAACGACTATAAAAAAAATAAAAGTAATTTAGAATTGGTTTTAGAACGATTAAAAAGTAGCTACTAATTCTTCCTCGCTTTGCAAAACTATGTTATTTGCCTCTAGAATAGTTTGTAATTCTAATGAAAACATTGCTTGATTAACCAAATCTTTTAATCTTAAAAATTGAAGAAGCGATAAATGTAGTTTGAAATTATATTTTGAAACCACAAACTCAAAAGAATCTGCAAAATCAGATAGATCATTCAATCTATTTTCAACGTCAACTCTATTAATTTTGCCTCTTTGCAACAAAAAATCAGTAATACACATCTTTATTGAGCTTTGAAGAAAATTAATTTCAATTTTTCTCTCAACTTCAAGTTGTAAAATTTGTCCGTGTGATGTTTTACTTAGAATCATTCTACAAAACTAAACATTCATTAGAATAATTCCAAATAAGATGATATAATTTTTATTCAATTTTTAAAAAAAATAATTGAAACTATTCCTATAAATGTAACAAATATAATTATATAAACGAAAGGCATCCATTTTCCTTTTATAGAATTTAAAAATGCATTTTCAGGATTTTTAAAATTATAAAAAACTGATATATTGTTTTCTTGAGAAATATAGTCAAAATCAGTTTCAAAAGTAAATTTTTTACCTTCTACTTCGTATTCTAATATTGCCATTTTAATTTCTGAATTAAATTTTCCCACGGAAAATTTTTTATAATAAATTTTTAAAATCACTGCAGAAGTTACTTTTGAATTACGAATATTATTGCAGTGATAAAATAAAACACCTCCACAAATTAAAAAATATAAAATTAATATAATAATTATTTTCATTTAATAGATTGCATTGCCAAAGAGCTTTTTTCAATTATTTCATTTGCAATTTCTTCGTTAACGCAATTTGAAATAAATAAACTTTCAAATTGTGATGGAGCCAAATATACGCCCAAATCGAGCATAGTATTAAAATATTGTGAAAAATAAGTAAGATTGGAAGTTTTTGCTGAATTAAAATCATAGACTGGTTTATCTGTAAAAAATACGCTATACATCGAACCAATTTGATTAATTTGAACATCTAAACCTGCTTTTTGTCCTCCTAATTTTATTTGAGTTGCTATTTTATTTGTAATATTTTCAAGATTTACATAAATTTCAGGATGTGTATTTAAGTGATTTAACATTGCTAAACCTGCTGCCATTGCTACAGGGTTTCCAGATAAAGTACCTGCTTGATATACTTTTCCTAACGGAGAAACACAATTCATAATTTCGGCTTTTCCTCCGTAAGCACCCACAGGAAGTCCACCACCAATTATTTTTCCCATCGTACACATATCGGGCGTTACTCCAAAAAGTTCTTGAGCACCGCCTTTTGAAAGCCTAAAACCAGTCATTACTTCATCAAAAATAAGTACAATATTTTCTTTATCGCAAATTAATCTCAATTCATTTAAAAATCCTTTTTGAGGTAAAACACATCCCATATTTCCTACTACCGGCTCAATAATTATGCAAGCGACTTGATTTTTATTGAGATTAATTATATTTTTAAGTTCAGTAATATTATTATAACTTACTGTGAGTGTATCATTAGCAACTCCTTGAGTAACGCCCATGCTATCAGGCTCTCCAAAAGTAGCCATTCCGCTACCAGCGGCTATTAAAAAACTGTCGCCATGACCATGATAGCAACCTTCAAATTTAATTATTTTATTACGACCTGTAAACCCACGTGCTGCTCTTATAGCTGCCATGCAAGCTTCTGTACCCGAATTAACCATTCTTACTTTTTCAACACAAGGGACCATGCTTACTATAAGTTCTGCCATTTCAACTTCACGAGCTGAAGGCGTGCCAAAGGAGGTGGAATCGATAACTGCTTTTAAAATTGCTTCTTCAATTTCTGTATGAGCATGACCTAAAATCATTGGTCCCCACGAACCAATTAAATCTATGTAAGAATTTCCATCAACGTCTTTTAAAAAAGCCCCTTTTGCCGATTTCATAAAAATAGGATTTCCACCCACAGCTCGAAATGCTCTAACAGGTGAATTTACGCCACCAGGAATTATGTTTTGTGCTTTTTCAAATAATATTTTGCTCGTATTTCGGTTCATTTGAATAGGTATTATTTAAGTTAAAACTATAATATATAATAATTTGATGGAATATTTTTTATATACTATAATGAATTTTAAAATTATAAATAAGTATTTTTTTTAAAATACTTTAAATTAATCTAAGTAAATATTACTTAATGCCATTCCCATAATAATATCAACTTGCTCGTCAAATGTAATATAAGAAGTGTCTAATTCAAGTGCATTTTGTGCTTTTCGGAGCGGACCTTCGCTTCGGTTTGTGTCAATATGATCTCGATGTTGCAAATTTTCAATAACTTTATGTAATTCTATCATTTCATTTTTCTCTAGAAGTTCTTTTTGTCTTCTTTCAGCGCGAATTCTAACATCGGCAGTCATAAAAATTTTCAGTTCGGCATCTGGAAAAACCATAGTTCCAATATCTCTTCCATCCATAACAACGCCTTTTCTTTTACCCATTCTTTGCTGTTGGGCAACCATATTCCTTCGTACTTCCACAATTGCTGCAACCTCGCTCACTTGTTCAGCAATATACATCTTACGGATTTCTTTTTCTACGTTCAATCCATTTAAAAAAATTTCAGATTGATTGTTTTGAGCATTTGGAATAAACCTAAGTTCAATTTTTGCTAATGCATCTTTAATTGCTTTGGGATCATTAAAATTGATATAATGTTCTATAAAATAAAGAGTTATTGCTCTATACATAGCTCCTGTATCAATGTAAGAATATCCTAAATTTTTAGCAACAATTTTAGCCGTACTGCTTTTGCCACAAGAGGAAAATCCGTCTATTGCTATGTTAATTTTTTTCATTTTACAATTATAAAACGATTTTACAAGTTTTGAATTTAAAAAGCAATTTTTAAGATTAAAAAAACTTTTTAAAAATAAACTTCTAATTGTTTTTCAACTTAAACTACACAAAAAATATTAATATTTTATTTTTGAATTTTAAATACTTCTTGAACCTATTATTTTTCAATATTCTATAAAATAAAAAAATATAGAAAAAAAGCCTCTTACTATTAAGAGGCTTTTTATAAATTAATTATAAACTAAATGCTTTTTTAATTTCTTCTACATGATCTAATTTTTCCCAAGCAAAGAAATCTACTTTTTTCTTGGCAGAAGTTCTTATTTCGGTTACTTTTCCTTTGTCTTCGGTTTTAGTAACATAAAAAGTATCTACTTCTTTGCTGTAAGCCTGTCTTCCAACGTGACCATAAGCAGCAGTTTCGGAGAAAATAGGGTTTTTAAGTCCAAATCTATCAATGATTGATTTAGGTTTTAATTTGTCTTTAAATAGTTTTTCAACAATAGATGTTATTTCGCCATCTTTCATTTTAACTTTACCTGTTCCGTAAGTATTTACGTTTATTGAAACAGGTTCTGCAACACCAATTGCATAAGAAACTTGCACAAGAGCTTTTTCTGAAACGCCAGCGGCAACTAAATTTTTGGCAATATGACGAGCTGCATAAGCGGCACTTCTATCAACTTTTGAAGGATCTTTTCCTGAAAAAGCACCACCACCATGTGCACCAGCACCACCATAAGTATCTACAATAATTTTACGACCAGTCAAACCAGTATCTCCATGTGGACCCCCAATTATAAACTTACCAGTTGGGTTAATAAAATACTTTATTTGAGCGTTGAATTTTCGTTGAACCGAAAGGGATAATTGTCTTTTAACTAACGGAATAAGAATGTTTTTTACATCTCTTTCAATTTGAGCTTGCATTGCTTTTTCAGCCGCTAAGTCTCCACCTTTCACAAACTCATCGTGTTGTGTAGAAAGTACAATTGTATCAATTCTTTTTGGTTTTCCTCTGTCGTCATACTCAATCGTAACTTGTGATTTTGCATCGGGACGAAGATATTTCATTCTTTTGCCTTCTCTACGTATATCTTGTAAGATTTTTACTAATAAATGAGAAATTTCAAGAGTTAAGGGCATGAAGTTTTCAGATTCATTAGTTGCATAACCAAACATCATTCCTTGATCGCCCGCACCTTGTTCTTTATGTAAACCTTCTCCCTCAGTTACCCCTTGCGAGATGTCAGGAGATTGCGCATGAAGTGCGTTTATAACGCCACAAGAAAGATAATCAAATTGATATTCTGATTTGGTATAACCTATCTTTTTAATGGCTGCACGTACTACTTCTTGAACATCCACAACTGCATTTGTCGTAATTTCACCTGCTACAACTGCAAGTCCGGTAGTTACCAAAGTTTCACATGCTACTCTAGATTGAGGATCTTGAGCCAACATGGCATCAAGAATGGCATCCGATATTTGATCTGATACTTTGTCGGGATGTCCTTCAGAAACGGATTCTGATGTAAATAAATAAGCCATTTTGCTATAAATTATTGAATTAGTGCTTTTAAATATTTTAAAAATATAATTTTTTGGTAAAATAAAGGAATATTCTTCTAATGTAATAAAAAAATAAAAACTTTTTTAAAAAATAGTTAAAATTTAGATATTTAATGTGTTTTAAAAAAAGCTATTTAATCATCTTCAAAATCTAAACCTAAAAGTCTATTTAAAGCCTGTTTTAATTCAGCTAAAGTATGATAATCTTTTTTTGAAATGGCAATTTCTAAGCCTTTTTTAAAAATGATTTCTGCATTCGGAATATCATTTTCTGCTTTTAACAAATTTCCATATTGGTAATAAGTACTAATGTAATCAGGAAACAAAGAAAGTAATTTTTCAAAATATAAAATTGAATTTTCAATATCAAAT
>REAG01000036.1 GCA_004294265.1 Cytophagales bacterium
GAAACTATCAAAGCAGGTGATTACGCTTTTAAATTTTCTCAAATAACCAACACGGTTTATTATTATCCATTGGTTACAGCCATTAAGAAATTTCTGAAAACACCAACAGTAAAAATCGGGCAAAACCTTGACCGTTTCCAAATCATTAAAAAAGGAATTGAGGATTTTGATACACACTACAAGAAAACTGTTTATGAAAATGGTGCTATTGCTAAAATAGCTATCTATTGCAGTAACATTGAGGTTTTAGAAGAAGAAGTTTATCCGTTTCTGACAAGTGAATTGAAAATCAATCCTTCCGAGATTTTAAAATTTCACGGAGGAAATAAAAAATACACTTTGCCAAAGGAGAATGAATTAGAGTTTCGTTCATTGGATTTGGCAATGTCAAAAAAGCGATATATTCTTTTAGTTCAAGTAGGTAAAGAAGGTTGGGACTGTCCAAGTTTAACAGGCGTTATCCTTTCGCAAAAAGGCGACAGCCCACAAAATATGGTGCTACAAACATCTTGCAGGTGTTTACGCCAAGTGGATAAAGGAAAAGAAGAAACAGCTTTGATTTGGCTGAATAAAGACAATGCCGATACGCTGAACAAACAGTTAAAGCAAGAACAAAACAGCAGCATTGACGAATTGAACAGCACCAAACGTATTGGCAATGCAGAAATGGTGGAACGCCACAGCCGAATGGAATATTTGCAATTGCCGAAAGTGGAATTTTATCAAATGAAAGTTACTTACCAAAGCATTGATGAAGAAGAAACAGCAAACACAAAAGCCAAGTTAAAAGCCATCATTAAAAAAATGGAAGATTACAAGGTTTCTGCCTTAATAAGCACAAGCGAAATTTCAAACATTGATACTGGAACTATTGACATTATTAACGAAACAGGAATTGCATTTGCCAATTACAACCAATGGCTTTTTCAAATAAGTCGCCAAAGTTTTGGGTTGATTTCAGAAACACAATTGCACCAATACGACACAGAACTAAGCGAAATATTTGAAACCGTTTCTTTTGAAAAAGACGGAAGCCGCTTTTTTAATGAATTGTACGATTTGCATTTAATACAATCTAAAATTCGTGTTGCATTTAGCATCAAAAGAGAATTACAAACAGACACAGAAGTAATTCCAAAACAAGCGGAATTATTGATTGCAGAACGCTTGACCAATGTTGAGAAAAATCCTAAACTTTATCCGAACGAAGCCGACACAAACAAAATTTTAGAATTGGATAAAACGCCAAACCAAGAATTAGAATTTGACTTTGCGCAAATGGAAAAAGATTATGAAATGATGAAAGAAACCATGACTGCGCAAGGGTTTGGTGCTATGATTATTCCTTTTGAAGCATTCAAAGCAAGTAAAGATTATCCTTTGACTGTAAAAGCAAAAAATAATTCCTTTCATTATTTACCTTACAATTTTGGCGGAAGTGGAAGCAGTGGTTTTGAAATACAAGCACTTCAAGAAACTTTACGATTAGCTGATTTCAAAACTAAAGAGTTGGAAATAAATTACAATGGCGAACGTGGCTTAACGGAATTTGTAATAAACTGCTTTGCCAAAGAAGGCAAGTATTGGAAAAATATTGGCAAATACACCACCGATTTTTTAATTGTGAAACGAACCGCTAAAGATAAAATTCATAAAGCCCTAATGATTGAAACCAAAGGTGCTTTGTATGCAGAAGACAAGGTTTTTCAGAAAAAGAAAAACTATGTAGAAACCGAGTTTTTAAAACTCAACCAAGAAAAATTCGGCTACCAACGTTTTGACTTCCTGTATTTGGAAGACAGCAAAAACATGGCAGCCAACATCACCAAATTGAACAACAAGTTAAACCAGTTTTTTAACGATTAATCAAAAAGAAAATGATACATAAATCCATACAGCCTTATTTACCTGAAGTTATTGAATTATTTGAAAAGCATAAAATTACCTCTGCTTATGTTTTTGGTTCGGTTTTAACTGATGCATTTAATGAGCAAAGTGATCTAGATTTTTTGGTAAATATTCAAGAAGATTTAGACCCAGTTGAAACGGGTGGACATTTATGGGATTTGACTTATGAATTAGAAGATTTATTAAAACGATCGGTAGATTTGTTGACAGAAAGGTCTTTAAAAAACCCTTATTTTATCAAACAAGTTAATGATACCAAATTCTCTATTTATGGATAACGAGATAAAAAAATTGCCTTTTTTAATGACTGAAAATGAAATATCAAAAGTAGTGTTTGATAGTGCCTTAAAAGTACATCAAAATTTAGGACCTGGACTTTTAGAGAGTGCTTATGAAGAGTGTCTGTATTATGAATTATGCAAAACTGGGTTAAAAATAGAAAAGCAAAAACCATTACCCTTGGTGTATGAAGATGTAAGATTAGAAGTAGGTTACAGAATTGATATTATGATTGAGAATAAATTTATTATTGAGATTAAAGCTGTTGATGCTTTAAATGATGTTCATTTAGCACAAATTTTAACTTATTTAAAATTGTCTAACTGCAAACTCGGTTTACTTATAAATTTTAATGTAACACTTATAAAAAACGGAATACGAAGAGTAGTAAATAACCTATAGCGAACCTTGCGTAATCCTTTGCGAACTTTGCGGTAAAAACTTAAACGCAAAGAACGCAAGGTAAACCGCAAAGCACGCTAAGAAAAAATAAAATAACGATGCCAATAAAATACATTCCATATTACCCGAACACGGTTGAAGGACAAGCGATATTAGACAACATTACCAGAACACAACGAGTGTTGCGTTACCGTGAAAACGATAAAGTTTTTGACCGTATAAAAAGAGGTATGCCCTACTACGAAGTAGAAACATTGGAAACAGTAGGCACACCCCCTTCGGGGGCTGGGGGGCTTGAAAATTTGGTAATTCGTGGCGAATGTATTTCGGCTTGTGCCTACCTGAAAGAAAAAGGAATTAAAGTGGACTTGGTTTACATTGACCCACCCTTTGCAAGTGGTGCAGATTATGCCAAAAAAGTTTACTTACGCAGAAACCCAAAGTTGGCTGAAAAGGTTACTGCTGCTGAACAAGAAATGGAGTTGGCAGAACTCAAAGCTTTTGAGGAAAAAATGTATGGTGATATTTGGCAAAAAGAAGATTATTTAAACTGGATGTATGAAAATCTAATGGCAATCAAAAGCATAATGAGTGAGACAGGAAGCATTTATGTTCATCTTGATTGGCATATCGGACATTATGTAAAAATATTAATGGATGAAGTTTTTGGGGAAGATAATTTCTTAAATGAGATTATTTGGGCTTACAAAGAAAGAGAATCTTCCATAAATTACTATAATCGCAAGCACGATACAATTTATTTTTACTCAAAAAACCCGCAATACATTTTCAATTACAAAAGTATTTGGGAAGAATATTCAGAAACAACAATCAAAAAATTCAAATATACAGATGAAAATGATGACAAATATCGACTTAGATATAAAGATGGGCGAAATGACCCAACAGAAGAAAATGAAGGTACATATAGACAATTTTTAAAAGATGCTGATGGAACCCTGCCAAGAGATTGGTTTTCTATGCCAATTGTAAATCAAGCAGCAAATGAGAGACAAGATTATGCCACCCAAAAACCCGAGGCACTTTTAGAAAGATTTATTAAAGCAAGTAGCAATGAAAAAATGATTGTAGCTGATTTCTTTGGCGGTAGTGGAGTAACTGCAAAAGTTGCAAACGACTTAGGCAGAAAATTTATTCATTGTGATATTGGAATAAACAGTATTCAGACAGTTAGAGATAGATTAGTTGAAGCCAAAGCCAACTTTCAAATTTTGGAAATAAAAGACGGTGTTAGTTTATTTCGCAATCCACAGCAAACAATGGATAAACTAGCAACGCTTATTCCTGGCTTACAAAAAAATAAAATAGAAGATGTTTCTAGCTTTTGGTTTGGCACTTTAGGAACAGCAAAAAGTGGTACAGTACCCGTATATGTTCCTAATTTGCTCAACACACAAGAAAAGGTTTTGGATATTCCTAAAATTAATGAAATCATCAATCAAGAAATTCAAAACTTGCCCGATAATATCAAAAAAGTAATTGTGTATTACATAGACATTGACGACCAAAAGGCATTGGAAAAATTCATCAAAGACAACAACGCCACCGAAATAGAAGTTGAATTAAAAGACTTGAAAAATTTATTGCACGATGTAGTAATTGAAGACGTTTTAATGGTTAATGGTCAATGGTTAATGGTTAATGAAAATGGAGAACAAGTTATTATTAATGATGATGAAAATTTGGATAAAGCATTATTTGAAGGCAAAAAAGCTGGCGATATTATAAACATTAACCATTTACAACTAACAATTAATAATTATACATTAACAATTAATAATTTTACAAGCGATCGTTTAATTCAAAAAATTGGAGAATTTAACCAAAAAGGAAATTTACAATCCATTGCCAAAGGTAAAATATTCAGCCCAATCAACATCAGTAATGAGGGTTTAGAGCTCATAGAACTGATTGCTCTTGATTGTGAAACACCCCTCTCCTTTGGGGCGGGGGCGGGGGTGGGGCTTCAATGGCACAGCACAACCGAAATTAAAATTGACAAACTCGGTTATGTAATTACCAACGGAGTAAAATCAAAAAACTTTTGGGACGGTAAAATTACCAGCGACAAAAAGCCTTTGAGAATAAAAGTAAGAAATATAAGCGGTGATGAAACAATTAAAGTAGTAGAATAATGCCAACCCTTCGCAGTCATACTCATTTGCAAGCCGCACAAGCCGACACACAAGCCAAAGCTTGCAAAAGAGTATGCCTGCCCAACCTAACCACTGCTAATAAAGCGTACTGCCGAAAAGAAAAACTAAAGCTTAGCTTAGGTTTTGCAAAATTGGCGGTTCAGTTAGGGAATTCGCATTTAAAACTTTTCTTTTATAATCAAGTAATTTATTTTTAATTTATTACTAAAAAAAACATTTGCGAAGCAAGTCCCTCCCCTTGGG
>REAG01000037.1 GCA_004294265.1 Cytophagales bacterium
GAAAAGCTTTAGATTGGGAATAGAAATTAGTTAACTATTTTTCTTTCTATACTCTGCTGGGCTTTCGCCAGTAAGTTTTTTAAAAGAATTATAAAATGTTGCTTTTGTGTTAAATCCACATTCATATCCTACACCTTCAGCAGAAAAATTATTATATTTAGCGTTTTTAAAACATTCTATTGCCATTTCTATTCTATATGCATTTATAAAATCAATAAAATTTTTGTTTGTAGATTGATTGATACACTGAGAAATGGTATGAGTTGGGATTGAAGTCATTTCAGAAAGTTTTGAAATACTCATGTTTGATTCAATGAAAATTTTATTATTTCTTACAAATAAGTCAATTTCATTAAAAATTTCATTTACTTGTTTTTCTGTTAATTTAGAGTTAGCATATTTTTCAAAGTTCTCTATTTTTTCATCTGTTAGAATTTTAGAATTTTTATAAAAATCTAATTGACTTTCAAAGTTATCTTTTTGTTCTTGTAATTGCGTTTTATTACGACTCACAAGAGCTGCAAATAGAAAAATAATTTCTACAGATAATCCTATTTCAAAAGGATAATTGTAAATAATTTTAGGAATTGGTATAATAGAATTGTTGTATAAAATACTCCAAACAATAATAATGCAAATTGGAGTTATGGCAAAAGCAAAATATTTTGCGGTTTTAAACTGTTTTTTTGTACTTTTAAATAAAATATAAAGAATAAAATATATTGAAACTAAAAAATTTATATTCATAAAATGAATAAGAAATCTGCCTGTTTTTGGAAAAAAAGTAGTAAGATTGGTAAAAGCAATCACAAAAAGAGTTAAGTATATAAAGGTTTGTGTTTTAAAAACTATTTTTATTTTGGGAAAAATTGTATTTTCATTGGTAAAAAGTAAATAAACGAAGTTAATTATTCCAATAGCTGCAAACTGCAAAAATATTACTTTTGTTGCTGGCACCCAATCTGGATAGTTGGGATGAAAATATTTATAAAAGAATCCAAAAACTGTAAGTCTTTGAAATAAAATGGCAAAAATATATAACGCATAAAACAAATAAATTTTATCATAAAAATTTATAAATAGTGCCAAAGTAATGATAAAAGCCAAAACCATCAATCCTTGAAAAAGTTGTAAAAAATGAGTTTCTATTTCATTAAATCTTTCATAAGCTTCCAAGCTGAATACTTCTAGAGGAGCATTAACAGTTCCAAAATCGTTATGTATCAAAGTATAAATATCAAATTTTTGATTCGGTTGTGGTTTGAAAATAAAAACTGAATTTCTAAATTTATTTGGTTTAGATTTATAAGGAACTTCTGTGCCTGTAAAGTTTGAAATTATTACTTTTCCATTTTTATCGGTTAAATAAAAATGTACTTTTGTCATCAAGCTTGAAGGCAAATGAATGCAATGTTCTTTTAAAACAAGATTATCAGCTTCAAAACTCATTTTTAACCAATAATTGGCATTTGAATATCCAAAAGAAGAAATTTTGTTATTTATTTCTTTAAAATCTGTTTTTTTAATAATATCATTAATTGTAAGATTTCTAGATAAATCTTGATAAAAATATATTTTACCATTATTGTCGTATTTTCCTATAGAGTCATTTAAAAAAATGGTTGCATTAGCATAAGAATGAGCTGGCAAAAAGGTTAATTGAGTTAAAAAAAATAAAATAATTAAATTTTGATATTTGATTCTAAACATAAACAAATATACTATTATTTGAATTAGTTTTAAAAAAGTAATCTTTTAGAATGAGTTTAATAAATATTTACAATTTAATTTTTAGAAAACCCCCTTTCTTATTTCCCAATTGTGGAAAAATTATCAATAAATTTGTAAATATTTATTATACTTTATATAAAAAGAATCAAAAATAGATAATTTTGAAAATAAATAGCCATAAAAATTTTTAAATTTTTATGGCTATTTATTTTATATTATATTCTTTTGATAGAAGCTCCTAATTTATTTAATCTTTCGTCTATATATTGGTAGCCTCTGTCTATTTGTTCAATATTATGAATGATGCTGGTACCTTCTGCGGACATAGCAGCTATAAGCAAAGCAACTCCAGCTCTAATATCGGGCGAAGTCATGGTTATTCCTCTTAAAGCATTAGCTCGGTTTAAGCCAATTACGGTCGCTCTATGCGGGTCGCAAAGAATAATTTGAGCACCCATATCTATTAATTTATCAACAAAAAACAATCTACTTTCAAACATTTTTTGATGAATAAGTACAGTTCCTTTGGCTTGAATAGCCGTTACTAGCACAATACTTATTAAATCGGGCGTAAATCCGGGCCAAGGCGCATCCGAAATTGTGAGCGAAGAGCCGTCTATAAAAGTTTCGAGTTGATATTGCGTTTGTTTAGGAATAAAAATATCGTCTCCTATAATTTGTAAATTAATTCCTAATTTTCTAAATACATCAGGAATCTGTCCTAGCATATCCACACGGGCATTTTTGATTGTAATTTCGGACTGAGTCATGGCAGCAAGTCCAATAAAACTTCCAATTTCAATCATATCTGGCAAAACTGTATGTTCTGTCCCTTTTAGCGATTTAACGCCAGTAATTTTCAATAAATTTGAGCCAATTCCCTCAATTTTAGCTCCCATCCGGTTGAGCATGCTGCATAATTGTTGCAAATAAGGTTCACAAGCGGCATTATAAATAGTGGTTAAACCTTCAGCCAACACTGCAGCCAACACGATATTTGCCGTTCCTGTAACCGAAGCCTCATCCAAAAGCATATAGCATCCTTTAAGCGAAGTAGCATCAATTTCAAAAAAAGAATTTGAAGTGTCATAATTAAATTTGGCTCCCAATCGCTCAAATCCTATGAAATGGGTGTCCATTCTGCGTCTTCCAATTTTATCTCCACCTGGTTTTGGCATTTTTGCTTTCCCAAATCTACCCAAAAGCGGACCCATAATCATTACTGAACCTCGTAAAGCTCCACCTTTTTGTTTGAAATCTTCGGTTTCTAAATAGGCAAGATTTACGTTGCTAGCTTCAAATTTATAGTCATTATCGTTCAATTTTTCAACTTTTACGCCCAAATCTTGTAGCAATTCGATGAGTTTTAATACATCACGTATTTGCGGAATATTCCTAATTATTACAGGTTCTGATGTAAGTAAAGGTGCACAAAGCACTTCAAGTGCTTCATTTTTTGCTCCTTGTGGATAAATATCGCCTTTTAATGAAAATCCTCCTTTAACTTCAAACGATGCCATCGTGATTTGATTTTTTTGTTTATAAAACTATAAAGCCCAAAGTTAAAATCAAAAAGTTAATTTTATCAATATGTGTATAAGTCTTTTAAAAATTGATATTAAATTTATAAAATATCAAAAAAGAAACTATTAAAGTAAATTATTGATAAAATTATATAAAACATTGATTATTAGCTTATTATAAAATTATTATTATTATTTTATAATATATTAATCAGAATATTTAATAATTTAG
Organism: Cytophagales bacterium; assembly: GCA_004294265.1. Taxonomy (GTDB): domain Bacteria; phylum Bacteroidota; class Bacteroidia; order Cytophagales; family UBA9547; genus REAG01. The sequence continues at coordinate 3,487 of REAG01000037.1, forward strand.
ATTTTAACTTCTAAAAATAATGAAATTGTGTAAAAAAAACCAAAATGAATAAACCTTAAAATTTATAAATAATATAAAATCACTCTTTTATTTCAAGGCATCTTTATATCTTTCGTGTTCTCTCCAAGTAAAAAATTCTAAGTCTTCAACACAACGATTTTTTAGAGAAGCATCTTTAGCAAATGCTCTTTTCAAAAAAGTGTTTACACTTTCCACATCGCCCATGCGTGAGGAAGTAATGGCTGCACAATAATAAGCGTTTGCATTTTTTTCATCTGCTTGAATGGCTTCTTCAAACCCTGCTTTTGCAGCTGTAAAGTCTTTTTTCAAAAGATAAGCTAAAGCTCTGTTGTAGAGCACAATAGCATCCGTTCCTGCATTTGATAAATTACTAATTGCTGCGTCATAATTTCCAGCTTTAATATCCAAAACACCCTGAACTCCGTTCGTTCCTTTTTTTACATCAGCATTTACTTCCTTGCTCCGAGCTGCAGCTGAGGCTTCTATTGCCCCTGGAATATCGCCCAATAATAATTTGCAAGTAGAAATATTCATTAAAACCACGCCACTTTCAGCCTTGTTTTTTGCTATATTAAATTGAGCAAGAGCATTTTCAATACCTTCTTTTTTAGCATTTTTATTATTTTCTTTTATTGCTTTTTCTAAATATAAAGCCCCTAAATTATTGTGAGCTTCGTAAGAATCTAACTTTTTAGATGCTGCTAAATAAATTTTCTCTTTCTCATCTGGCAAAGGGGTTAAGGTAGCTGAATAGAGTAATTCGGCTGCTGTTAATGAGTCGTTTTTGTTAGATTTATTGGCAGCAAGTCTATTGGCTGCAAGAAATATTTCTGCATCCGATTTTTTAGGTTTAACGGTATAAACTTCTGTTCTTGCATTTCTTAAAGATGGATAAATTTCTTTTTCAATAATCTTGTAAGATTTTAAAGTTTGTAACTTCAATTCTTTATCTCTAAAACTACCTTCTTGGCTATCTATAATTGCTAAAATTTCAGCTTTTTGTTCCTCATTTAATTTTTTATTTTCTGCTAATTTATCTTTAAAATCAGACCAATCTTTTACTTTTCCTTTAATAATAAACGAAATTGAATCTGCTTGCATCCCATAACTAAACTTTTTCATCATTTGTCTGTAATATTTTTCTATCGATATGGCTCTTTCTTCCGATAGTTTTTCATTTACAGTTTCAAAACCTTCAGGTGAATGTGTGCCAATAATATTGACAGTTCTCGTAACAAATTTATTGGAAATAAATTTTTCAAAATAAGCACCTCTATCCGATTTCGTTTCTTTTACATTTAGTTGAGAAATGCGTTTGTCGAAGAAAAAATCGATTGTATTTGGCAATAATTGCTCTCTACCATCGTATCCATGGTCGGTGTAAGCCACAGGATAAAAATCTTTTACTAATCGAGAAGTGGTAATAATTCCTTTTGCAATTTCCATTTCAGGAGTTTTCTTACCAATATTATTAATATTTAACATCTC
>REAG01000038.1 GCA_004294265.1 Cytophagales bacterium
CTATTCCTAAAAGAGTCGCATTGATTTTTAAATAGTTTTGAGCCATCCATAATTCTTGTTTTGGGCAACCCAAACAAACTAATACTAACTGTGAATTTGATTCGTTTATTTGATTTATATAATTTTGATTATCTAAATCTGAAATTTCTCCAAAAGTTGGAGAAATTGCACCCGAAAAATTCAAATTTGGGTAAACTTTATTTGATTTTTCAATAAAGTTGTCGAGTGTTTTTTGTTCGCTGCCAAATAAAAATAAGTTTATTTTTTTTTCTGAAGCATATTTTAAAACATCAAAAATAATATCCATTCCTGCAATTCTATCTTGTTTAATCCCGAAAATAAATTTTAAAGCGGCTACAACAGACATTCCATCTGCAAAAGTCATTTTTGATTGATTTATTGATTCTGTTATTTTTAAATTATGCTTGGCTTCAACCATCATATGTGCATTTGAAAAACAAAAAAATGATGGAATTCAACCATCATATGTGCATTTGAAAAACAAAAAAATGATGGAATTTTATTTTTTGCCATTTCAAAAATTTGATTTAATGCTTCGTAATAATTTATCTTAGTTATAAATAGTTTTATAACTTGATAGGTTTTAAACTTAGAACCATTTTTGTCTTCTTGTAAATTCATAAGAAGTTATTTGTTGAATTTTATAATATTTAAAATGGTTTTTTTTGGGACTTATTCAATTTTAATACGAGAAAGTGTTGGTATTAAATTTATTTATTTATCATTCATACACAACGAACCAATTTTGTAATTATTATTTAATTAATTCTTTTCTTTTCATTATACTTTCTAAAAATTTAATTTCAGTTTCTGTATTGAAAATTTTGAATGGAAGATAAAAAAACTGAGCTTTTGAAAGCATTAACATATAAGCATCATTTCTGATTTCTACACCAGTAATTTTATCCCAAGTTATTTGCATACCTTGTTTGGTGTTTAATTTAACTAAAATCTGTCGGCTATCTATTTCAAACATATATTTATCAAACATCATTTGGCTATCTGGCATCATTGTTACGCCATAAAACTGAATAAACCAAAATAAAATATAAAGTCCTGGAATTAAAATAACTGCAAACATCCACCACCACGAAAAGTATAATAATCCAGCCAAAACAATAGGTGCAAAAACGATATACCACTGTTTTTTAAGAAAATTTAGCATACTTATTTTAATATATAGTTTTTTCTCTAATTGGTATTTTTTTGTTTTAATAATCATAAATTATAATCAATTTTTTTAGGGTTGCAAATATACGTTTTTTTTTTAAAAATTAAATTATTCTTGAATTACTACGCCATCTTTTAATCGAATAACTCTGTTTGTCATGGCAGCAATATCGTTTTCGTGTGTAACAATAATAATTGTCATACCTTTTTTATTCAGATCTTTAAATATTTCCATAATTTCTAAAGAAGTTTGCGTGTCCAAAGCTCCTGTTGGTTCATCAGCTAAAATAATTTTTGGATTTGAAGCAATGGCTCTAGCAATGGCAACTCTTTGTTTTTGACCACCAGAAAGTTCAGATGGTAAATGATGAGAGAGCTCTCCTAAGCCTACTTTTATTAGGTTTTCTAAAGCTATTTTATGTCTTTCCTTACGGGGAATTTTTCTGTAATAAAGAGGTAATGCTACATTTTCAATCGCATTTTTAAAATTTAATAAATTGAAAGATTGAAAAACAAAACCGATTAATTGATTTCTAAAAAAAGCTGATTGTGTTTCTGATAGATTACCATTAATCAGTTGGCTTCCAAGATGATACTCGCCTTGGTCGTAAGAATCAAGTATTCCTAGCACATTTAGTAAAGTCGATTTTCCCGAACCTGAAGAACCCATTATAGAAACAAATTCTCCTTCTTTAATAGAAAGATTAATTCCTTTGAGAACATGAACTTTGTTTATTCCAGAGCTATACGATTTGTACAAGTTTTTTATTTCAATCATGTAATTAATTTAAGTTTTTTTTTAATTTTGTGCAAAATACAGTAATTTATGAATAAGAAGAAAATTTTAGTTCTTGGAGCAGGTCGTTCGGCATCTGCACTAATAAATTTTTTATTGGAACAAGCCGATAAACTACCTTGGTTTATTACTGTTTCTGACAAAAATATAGAATTAGCAAAAGATAAAATTCAATCTAATTTGCATGGAGAAGCATTTTTTATAGATTTTCAAACCGAACCAGAAAAATTTCAAAACTATGATTTAATTATTTCTTTGTTACCCCCAAGTTTGCACTTTAAAGTAGCTCAAATTTGTTTACAATTTAACAAAAATTTAATAACGGCTTCTTATAATACCCCACAAATTGAAAGTTTAGATGCTGAAGCAAAACGAAAAAAATGTTTAATTATGATGGAATGTGGATTAGATCCTGGTATTGACCATATAACAGCATTAGATTTGATTGAAGAGATTAAACATGAAAATGGAAAAATTACTAGTTTCAAATCTTATTGCGGTGGTTTAATAGCTCCAGAATCAGATTCAAATTTGTGGGGATATAAAATAAGCTGGAATCCTCGTAATATCGTTTTAGCAGGGCAAGGTGGTGCTTCTAAATTTTTAAAAAATGGCACTATTAGATATTTACCCTATCATAAATTATTTGATAAAACAACAGAAATATCAATCCCTCAAAACGGTATTTATGACGGATACGCTAATCGGGATTCAATGGATTATTTAAAAATGTATCAACTTCCAGATTGTCAAACTTTTATTAGAGGCACTTTAAGAAAAAAATATTTTTGTAAAGCTTGGAATTTTTTGGTTTATCATGGATTAACTGACGATAGTTATTATATTGAGAACTTGAATGCTCACACTTTAAAATCATTTGTCGAGTGTTTTTTTAATCAAGAGGCAATTAATGAAACCAGTAATATTGAAGTAATTAATAGAATAAATGAATTGAATTTATTTACAGATGAAAAATTGCCTTTTGAAAAAGCAACTCCAGCTATGATTTTACAATTTGTAATCGAAAAAAAATGGGCAATGAAGCCAGGAGATAAAGATATGGTTGTAATGTATCATGAAATTGAATATACAAAAAACAATGAAAAATGTATCAAAAAATCAGTTTTGATAAAAAAAGGAAATGATAAAGATACAGCTATGGCTCAAACTGTTGGAATAACTTTAGGAATAGTTTCCAAATTATTTCTTACAAACAAAATAAATAAAATTGGCGTTCAAATTCCTTTTGATTCTGAAATTAATAAAGAAATATTATCAGAATTGAAAAAATATAAAATTGCTATGAAAGCAGTTTGAAATAAAAATATTGTTCAGTAAAGCAATTATAAAAAATTATAACTGAACAATATTTTTAAAAAAAATTAAGACTCCTTTTTATCATTTCCTTTGAAAGTAGATCTATAAATTAAATCCCAAAAAGTAGTACTTACGCCAAAACCTCTGTCTGGTTCAACATAATGATGACGCATGTGATTTTGCTTTAAATCTAACCAAAATTTACTTTTAAAATTAGCATGATGCAAAGCATAGTGACTCATGTCATAAAATAAATACGCAACAACATAACCAATAAAAAAAGCATCAACGTTTTTTTCTCCAAAAATCCAGTAAAATAAAGCATAGAAAATAACACACAAAGGCAAACTAATAGATGGAACCATTACCAATCTTTTGCTATCATTCGGATAATCATGATGAACTCCATGCATTATAAAGGACATTCTTTTGCCCCAATCTGAAGTTGGATGATAATGAAAAATAAAACGGTGCAAATTATATTCTGCAAAAGTCCAAACCAAAACGCCCACAATAAAAAAGAGAGTTAGCATCAAAAAATTGATTTCAAATATAAAAATACTTCTATATAAACAAATTAAAATAACGGGAATGTAAAGGTAAAGTGGAACACTAAAATGTATTCTAGAAATGGCATTTAACCATTTATTATTAAACATATCTACTGATTCATCTTTGTTGGAAACGAAATTTTTTGCCATGATTATTATTATAATATTCACAAAATTAAATAAATATGTGAATTGTTTTATCAAAAAATTAACTTTACAATCAAAAAAAAAATAAATTGTCAAATATAGCCTTAAATTCTATTCCAGAAGACTTTATTAAATTACTACAAAATCAAATCGGATTAGAATCTGATAATTTATTAAAAGCCTTACAATCAAATAGTTATACTTCTATAAGAGTAAATAATTCTAAAAAAATCGAAAATTTTATAGATAGAGAAAATATAAGTTGGTGTGAAGAAGGTTTTTATTTAAAAACAAGACCAAATTTTACGATAGACCCTCTTTTTCATGCGGGTTGTTATTATGTTCAAGAATCTAGCAGTATGTTTTTGGCTCATATTATCAAAGAGATTGGTATGAATTTAAAGAAAATAAATGTTTTGGATCTTTGTGCAGCACCAGGCGGAAAATCTACACTTTTATTGGATAATATTACGAATGATAGTTTGTTGGTTTGCAATGAAGTAATTAAGTCAAGAGCTCAAATTTTAAGACAAAATATTATTAAATGGGGAAAATCAAATGTATTGATTACAAATAATGACCCTGTTGATTTTCAAAAATTATCTAATTTTTTTGATTTAATTGTGGTTGATGCCCCATGTTCGGGCGAAGGAATGTTTAGAAAAGATAAAAATGCAAGAAATGAATGGTCGCTTGAAAATGTAAATTTATGCGCATCACGTCAAAAAAGAATAGTTCATGATGTTTTTCAAACATTGAAACTTGGTGGATTTTTTATTTATTCAACTTGCACCTTTAATGAAAGTGAAAACATGGAAAATGTAAGATGTTTTCTAAAAGAATTGCCAATTTCTTTAGTTAAAATAAATATTAATGAAAGTTGGGGTATAAAACAATTAGAAAATGGATGTTTCCAATTTTATCCTCATTTAACCAAAGGAGAAGGGTTTTTTTGTGCAGTTTTTCAAAAAAATGAAGTTGAAATAAGTAATGTTTATGCTAAAAAAGTAAAACCAAAATATGATTTTGTTTCAAAATCGAATGTTGATATTTTAAAAAAGTGGGTAAATACAGAAAATCTAGATTTTTTACATATTAATCAAGGTATTCATGCTATTCCTGTTTTAAATATTCCAGATATTTCTTTGATAATGAGTAAGTTATTTGTTAAATTCTCTATTTGTAGTAATGTAGTAAGAAGAATAGTATAAAAGTATCTTGAAAAGTAGAAAAATCAAAAAATAAAATCCTGAAAATCAGGACTTTACACTAAAAAAACTACCTTACTACGTTACTACATTTTTTGTAGTAAGATAATCAAAACTACCTTACTACAAAGTCAATTTACCTTACTACAAAT
>REAG01000170.1 GCA_004294265.1 Cytophagales bacterium
GGCTTTTCCATAAAAATATCACTTGGAAAAAATGAGGCGTTTTGTCGTATTTTTAATTCACTAAATGACCCCAGCAGGATGAATAAAGGCAATTTTTTGCATTCTTTACAAGAAATAATGTTTCTAGCGGTTTCCATTTGCGGCTCACGGATTGGGTTGAGATGGAAATCTTTGGTAAAGAGCAGATTGGCTGGTTTAGGAAGTATTATTTGTATAAAAATGCTATTCCTTCACATGATACCATTTCTGACTATTGCTAAGTTTTTAACAAACATTTGCGCATCATCAAAACTAGGATTTATTACTGTTTGTGATTGTGGATTCATATAAACCCATTTATTGTTTTCTTTAAATGGATATAAATTTTGGGAATTAATTTCTAAAGTGAAAAGTGAAAATAGGGCAATAGTTAAAGGTAATTTGAATTCCATTAGAACGTAAATTTATAATTTTTACAAATAAAAAAAACTAAAAGAATTTGACAATCTTTTTTATATTAATTACGAGTTTATAAAATTTATTATATTTTATTGAAAAAACCGAATTTAATGATATTGTTATTAATATTTATTTCTTTGCCTTGTTTTCATACTGAATTTTAGTTGCTTCAAATTGTTCTTTAACAACTGTAATTATTTTTTCTGAAACAATTTCTGAAATTTCTTTAACAGACATTCCTTGATGAATGGATAAATTCTTTTCAGGGTTTTCCCTAAAAGCAGACAAAACATCCTTATTTGAGTATGAATTATTTTCGAAATGAGTATTGAATGATAATGTTTCCATGTCTTTATATTTTAAAATAATTGTCGAAAAAATGTTGATTTATTTCAGGTCTAAAATAGTGTTTTCGTTTTATCCATACAAATCCGTCTCCTTTTGAAATAATTGCAACGTCCACAGGTCCTCCCACGCTTTCCTCTGCAAAGGTAATTCTTCTTTTTAGATATGTCAAATAAATCAAACTTTCTGCCATTTCAGAAAGGTCTTCTTTTGCGAGATTACTGACAGCATTCATTAAAGGATTAATGTAGTTTTCTAGCTTTATTTTTTTGTTTTGTGCTCTGAATTCATTAACAATTGCTGTTATCTCTAAATTTTGTATCTGTTCTGTTAAAAGAGGATTGGTGTTACCAATACTGTCAATAATTGCTTGATTATATCTTTTGAACAACATTTCAAAATTATTAAGATATATTTTGTCTAGAGATGGGTCTATGCCAGTTAAAATCGTATCAATAACATCAGTTTGAGCAAATGGGCAAACGGCACTATTAACGCTATTTGAAATCGAAACCGCTCGATTTTCATTTACATAAAACCGTAGTCTATTATCAACTACAATGGAGATATTAACTGGGATTAACTGAGGATAAATTTCATTTTCGCCAAAACCTGTAAAAATTAAACCTGTAAAATTGCTAGACTCTTCTTTGGCTTTTAAAATTGAATATACTGCTCGTTTCATCTTCAATAGTAAATCAGGAGAAATAATTATTCCATTATTAACGAAACGAAGTTGGTTTATTCTTTCAAATACTTGTTCCGAATATGCAGTGAACATTTCAATTGTGTAATCCAAAAACTCAAGACAAAACTCTTTTAATCCACCCCAGTTAGAAATTAGATTATCAAATTGTGCTTCTAGAAGTATTAAAAATTGCTGTCTGCTTTCGGGTAATGGGTTTTCAATTAAGCCTTTATTTTGCAAAGTTATTTCATTAATTATAGAGTTAATAACATCTAATGAGAAATTTTCTAAAAATTCTGTTTGCGTTTCCGCATCAGTATAAAAATTCTTAGCTCTTAAAAATGCTATAAAATCTTGTTCATATTCTTTTAAAGTTGAAAATGAAGTGCCTCCTAATTGTTTTCTATAAACTTTTATTATAGTTTCCCACGGGGTAGCCATAAATGAAGCTGAATTGTAAATCATTATCCCCACGGGATGCTGTTTAGATAAAGTGAAAACTTTATTAGCCTTATTAAATATTTTTCTTCCCTCATTTCCGCCAATAGTAACAGCACTATCTGCTGCAATTGCAACTGCATGTTTATTTCAAATTCCTACAACTGCTGTCATTTTTTTGTATTATTTTATTTGGTCAAAAATACAATTTTATATAATTCGATTGTAATAATTTTTATTAAAACAATTATCATTTATTATAAGCACTCGTTTGTTTTAGGTTTACTTATAATTTTTCTAAATATCACCTGCTTTATTTTCATTTTTAGGTACATAAATATCAGGATTTGAATTTGTAGAATCCGACAGAACTGAACCTGAATATTTACCACAATTTAACTCCACTTTATAATTATTTGGGCGATTAAAAGGCACTTTCTTGAAATCTAAAGTTTTATCAGTGTAAATATTAGTCATAAATTCGCCAAAAATAGGCATTGCTAATCGAGCACCTTGTCCGAAATTGAAATCTCGAAAATGGATGCTTCTATCATCTCCACCCACCCAAACTGCGGTTACTAATTTTTGATTTACTCCTACATACCAACCGTCCGAAAAATTTTGGGTTGTGCCAGTTTTTCCTCCAATTTCATTTCCTCCAAAAATATTTGGATAGCGGTGTAAACCCAAAGAAGTGCCACCACGTTCTTCAACTCCACCTTTGAGCATGTGCAACATTGTATATGCGGTTTCTTCGTTGAGTGCTTCGGAAGTAATAGGAATAAATTCTTGAATTATATTACCATTTTTATCTTCAATTTTAGTAATAAACTGCGGTTCTGTATAAGTTCCTTTATTGGCAAAAGTACTGTAAGCACCTGCTAATTCGTAAATTGAAACATCCGAAATGCCTAGGCAAAGTGCAGGAACAGCATCAATCTGACCTTTAAAACCTAGCTTTTGTGCATATTGAACCACCATATTGGGTCCTATTCTTTTCATCAAAAGGGCTGCAACTGTGTTCATTGAACGAGCCATGGCTTGGCGGAGTGTTAGCATTTCGCCAGTTGAGGGTCCGTCTGAGTTTTGAGGTGTCCAAGTTGTTTGTGTGTCTTCGATATAAAATGAAACGGGTGCATCTTGTACTTTTTGGCAAGGATGAAAACCGTTGTCCATGGCTGCACAATATAATATAGGTTTAAAAGTTGAACCAGGCTGTCTTCGGCTTTGCTTTACATGGTCATATTTGAAATATTTATGGTCAATTCCGCCCACCCAAGCCTTAATATTTCCAGTTTCTGGTTCGATGGCAATCATGCCTGCTTGTAATATTTTCTTATAATAAAGCATGGAATCGATAGCACTAAAAAGGGTATCTTTGTCGCCATTCCAACTAAAAACTTTCATTTTTCGTTTTTTATTTAGCCTATATTGAATAGAATCTTCATTTCCATTGTAAGTTCTTTTCAAATAAGCATACATTTCCGTTCGTTTGATGGAAGTTTCTGCAAAACCTTTTATTTCTTTCATATCTTGATCAACCCACGGATTTCTGTCTTTCCAATGGATATAAAATTGATTTTGTATATACTTCATGTGTTTTTCAACCGCTTTTTCGGCATGAATTTGTAATCGAGAATCTATGGTTGTATAAACTTTTAATCCATCGGAATATAAATCTAATTTTCGAGCTTTGCACCACGATAAGAGCCAATTATTGGCAACAGTTCTAAAATAAGTGGCAATTCCTTGGTTGTGATTTTCTACAGAATAGTTCAAACCTAAAGGCTCGGCTTTAAATTTATCGGCATCAAGTTTAGTAAAAAAATTGTATTTTTCCATTTGATCTATAACTGTATTTCGCCTTAAAAGTGAGCGTTCAGGGTTATAAACGGGACTATATAAAGATGGCGCTTTCAACACGCCTGTCAAAACTGCACTTTGCGGAATAGTAAGTTTATCGGGTGTTGTGTTAAAAAAAGTTTGTGCCGCTACTTTTATTCCTGCTGCATTGCTCCCAAAATCAACGGAATTAAGATACATGGTAATAATTTCTTTTTTTGTATAAGAACGCTCAATTTTTATTGCCGTAACCCATTCTTTCGTTTTTATCATAATCATATCCAAAACTTTGGAATATCCATGCAAATAACCACTATATTTAGAAGTTCGAGTATCAAATAAATTCTTTGCGAGTTGCTGAGAAATTGTGCTAGAACCTTTTTTCTTACCCAAAGCTAAATAAAACGGAATTGAAACAATGCCTCTAAAATCTATGCCGGGATGGCTTTCAAATCTAATATCTTCGGTGGCAACCAAGGCATTAAGCATATTTTTTGAAATTTCTTCAAACGCAACTGGACTGCGATTTTCTCTGAAATATTTTCCTAATTCAAAGCCGTCTGATGAATAAAGTACAGATGCAACCTCGCTTTTTGGGTTTTCAAGTACTTCGAGCGAAGGCATTTCGCCACTCAAACCTAAAAAATTATTACTTACTGCATACACATGCAAGACAACAAAAACAATCGCACCTAAAAATAATATCCAAGAATATTTAATGAGTTTTGGAATAAACATAGTTAAATAAATTTAATTTAAAATTAAAATAGAGTAAGAATTTTAAACATATAAATTAATTGGGATTTTATTCGATTTCGTAATTTTTAAAATTTGTGTGGCAATGCCAAAACATCATGCTTACCAAAGCACAAAAGATAATAAAAGAACCTAAAAGCATTGAAATAGGCATTTCTGCGGTTGTTTCAACTTCCATTTTTAACATTCCTTGATTTTTTAAATGTAATAATAGTAACGAAAAACCATTATTTGCAAAATGCCCTGCCATTGGAACAAAAATATTTCCTGTCCAAATATACATATAACCAAATAATGCTCCGAGTAACATTCTTGGAAAGAAACCATAAAACTGAAAATGAATTGCACTAAATAAAATTGCAGCAAACCATATTCCAACGTGCTTATTTTTAGTCCATTCAATAAAAAAAGGCTGAAAAACTCCTCTAAAAACCAATTCTTCGCCCATGGCAGGAATGATGGCAATTACAATCATGCCAAAAATAAATTGTCCTAAAGAATCAAAAGTAGTAATATATTCAGTTAAAACTTTTAATTCGGCTTCTTTTTGTTTTGCCCAAAATTCAAAATCGGACATAAAAGCTGGAAAAATCATGTTTTCGTTTTGTTCTGCAATCCAAGTGATGCTCGGCAAACAAAAAATAACAGATAAAATAGCTCCAAACATATACATTTCTTGTGGCGATCGTAACGTAAAAAGAATTTTATCTTTGTAATATTTCTTTGAAAATAAAAGTGTTGCAATTACCATTCCACCCAAAGTATTCATGCCTTGAATAAATAAAATCACATTTTTATATTCAGGATAAGCCGTAGGGTCAGAAAAAATAATGCCTAACTGTGTTAAACCATTGCCCAAAAAAGGTGCTAATGCCAGTGAAACTAAAAATTGAGCAATAAAAAAACCTGCTAAAAGAAACCCTAGATAAATGAAAAGAAGCGTTACAGGGTGTTTTTGATTTTCGGACATTAAGTAATGTTTATACTATTTTTAATATTTTTTTTATAATAAAAAGCGTTTTAAAATAAATTTTAAAACGCTTTTAGTAATAATTATTAATTTAAACGGCAACATCGTTATCTCTCAAAGCGTTGTTGAGCGAAGTTTTTAAATCCGTACTTTCTTTTCTTTGCCCAATTATTAAGCAGCAAGGTACTTGAAAATCACCTGCAGGATAACTTTTGGTGTACATTCCCGGAATTACTACCGAGCGAGGTGGCACAAATCCTTTATATTCAATTCGTTCTTTTGAGGTGGTGTCAATAATTTTTGAACTGCCCGTGATGGTTACGCCAGCACCCAAAACGGCTTCTTTTCCAACTCTTGCACCTTCAACTACGATGCAACGAGAGCCAATAAAAGCTCCGTCTTCGATGATAACAGGAGCTGCTTGCACAGGTTCGAGTACGCCTCCAATGCCCACACCACCGCTTAAATGTACATTTTTACCAATTTGAGCACAGCTTCCAACGGTTGCCCATGTATCAACCATTGTACCCTCATCCACAAAAGCACCAATATTCACATAACTTGGCATTAAAATAGTTCCTTTTGCCAAAAAAGCACCATAACGAGCCACTGCGGGCGGAACAATCCGAACACCAAGGGCTTCATATCCTGTTTTTAAACGCATTTTATCATGAAATTCAAAAATACCAACTTCTTTGGTTTCCATTTTTCGGATTGGGAAATACAAAATAACGGCTTTTTTGACCCATTCATTCACTTTCCAACCCTCAAAAGTAGGTTCCGCAACTCTTAATCTGCCTTTATCAAGATCTTCAATAATGCTTTCTATAACGGCAATGGTTTCTGGTTTTTGCAATAAACTGCGATCTAACCAAGCAGCTTCAATAATATCTTTCATTTTTATTTTAAAAATTTTTTAACTTTGCGAATATACAAGCTAAGAACGATTTAATAAATTTTTTTATTTTTAAATCTATCATAGATTAACTTTTTGGTATAAAAAATATTGATTTGTTTAAATTTAATTTGAAAATTAATATTCAAATTTATTTATTTAATTTGCAAAAAAGTTTAATTTAAAATTATGAATATTCCATTTTGGTTTAGTGCAGTCAAAGATTTTCACAAAACAAAAACACTATATATATTACTTTCGGGCATGATTGCAGTAGGTTTATATGTGGCGGCAATTATTTATTTTGAAGAAATCATACTAAAAACTGGATTTAAACCCAATCCTATGATTTTTTCATTATTAGGTTTGGCACTCAGTTTAATGCTTGTTTTCAGAACCAATACGGCTTACGATAGATGGTGGGAAGGTCGCAGAATGTTAGGAAGTTTAGTAAATAATACTCGAAATTTAGCACTTAAATTAAATGTTTATTTAGATAAAAACGACCACGAAAGTCGAACATATTTTATTAAAATGATTGGAAATTATGGAATTGCTATGAAAGAACATTTGCGATTTGGCGTAAAATTTGATGAGTTAAGAGATTTATCGGAAAGCGAAATGGCGGATTTACAAAAATATACACACGTTCCTAATCGAATAGCACACCATATTTACACAAAAATAAATGAGCTTTATATAAATAAAAATCTTACGAACGAACAGTTTTTAGTGATTGATAAACATATAGAATCTTTTACTGACGTTATAGGCGCCTGCGAAAGAATTAAAAACACACCCATTCCATTTTCTTATAGTGTGCATTTAAAAAAGTTTATATTTTTTTATATATTAATATTACCTTTTAGTGTGGTTACGGATTTGAGATTTTGGTCTATTCCAATTATGATGCTTGTTTTTTATGCATTTACTGGATTGGAAGTAATTGGCGAAGAAATCGAAGATCCTTTTGGAACCGATGTAAATGATTTGCAAACCGACAGCATTACACAAAAAATTTATGCCAATATGGAAGAGCTTTTAGGTAATAAATAGGTTTAAAATAATCTTAAATTATTTTTTTTGGATTAATATTAAAATGAAGAATTTTTGTTGCTTTGCAGTTGAAAATTACAAATCATTAGTTATATAAAGTCTGATAAATAATTGCAAGTTCCTTTATAACTTTTCACCATAGGGGAAATAAGAAAGGAGTTTTATGAAAATTTATTTGCAAATATTTAGTGGATTCAATATAATATTTATAGCCACAATTTAAACTTAAAATATATTTGGGTAGATTTGCTACATTAAGACTACAAATACTTCAAGAAACCATCAAAATAACGAATTGCCAGTTATAAAAATTGTAATTATTTATTAAAAATGGATTAAAAAGATAATTATTAATTTTTATTTTTTAAAAAACTTTAAAATGAAACCATTCAAACTAACCATTCCTCAATTATCGCCTCTAAATTATATCAAAACAAAAGCAAGAACATTGCCAATTTACAAATGTTATGTAAACGAGAATTGGAAAGAAAATGGAATGGCAAATGTTGTTGTAATAAGGCAACATATAAATGGTAAATTTACTTTTGGAGGTTATTTAGTTGATTTATTTGCTTTAGGAACAAAAGATACTTTTTTTAATTTCAATCAACCGCAATCTGTAATAGACGATTTGCTTAGTCGTCAAAAATTTATTGAAATTGAATATAATTTGGCACATAACATAATTTTTGGTGGCAATAACTACGCAAAAGAACATAATTTTAAAATTCACAAAGATTTTGAAGCGGTTTCAAAGTATATTTTAGAGTTAAATGACGAAAAAATTCCTTACATCGAAGTCGAATTTGGTAAAAATGGAAAACCAGTTTTATTTCAATTTTAAATATTTTTGACCACTTGCCTCTGATTCAAAAATAGGAAGAGTTGAATAATAATAATTTACATCAAGAATATACACAAAAACAGCACTAAAGTGGTTTTAGAATGTTAATTTTTTTGTTTATTTATATGGGAAATGATTTTTAAGCAAGCGTTGAAAACACGTTTTGAACGTCATCGTTTTCCTCTAATTTATCAAATAAATCACTGACTTCGTTTTGCTGCTCTTCGGTTAAATCTTCTTTATAAGAAGTTGGAATTCTTTGCAATTCTGAGCTTGTAATAGTAAGTTTTCTTTCATCTAAAGCTTTTTGCATTTGCCCAAAATCTGTAAAGGCAGTATGAATAAATATCTCTCCGTCTTCTTCAAAAACTTCTTCAGCACCAAAATCAATAAGTTCTAATTCCAATTCTTCTACATTTAATCCAGCAGCAGGCAATTTAAAAACACCTTTTCTTTCAAACTGAAAAGCAACCGAACCCGAAGTTCCTAATAGTCCGCCATTTCTCGAAAATATTACTCTCAAATCTGCTACTGTTCTGTTACCATTATCGGTAGCACATTCAACCATAAAAGCTACGCCATGTGGTCCCATGCCTTCATAAACCATTTCAACAAGGTCTTTTTCATCTTGATTTAAGGCTTTTTTTATAGCTGCATCCACATTATCTTTAGGCATATTTACGCCTTTAGCATTTTGGATTGCAATTCGTAATCGAGTGTTGTTGTTTGGGTCGCTACCGCCTGCTTTTACAGCAATCGAAATATCTTTTCCGATGCGTGTAAATGCTTTTGACATGGCAGACCAACGCTTCATTTTTCTTGCTTTGCGAAATTCATACGCTCTTCCCATTGTAATATAATAAGATATAATCGAAAATTTTTTATTTTTTAATTTTAACAAAAAAGGTGAGAACAAAGCCTCACCTTAATTAAAGTTTTATTCAGATAATTTATTTTGTAATATAATTTATTACTTTTTAAGAGCTTTCACTAAAGTATCACCAATTTCAGCTGGCGATAAAGAAACATGAATGCCACACTCTTGTAATATTTTAATTTTTGCGGCTGCTGTATCATCTGCACCACCTATGATGGCACCTGCATGACCCATTCTTCTGCCTGCAGGAGCAGTTTGACCTGCAATAAATCCTACAACAGGTTTTTTATTACCTGTTTGTTTAATCCAACGTGCGGCATCGGCTTCATAACTTCCACCAATTTCGCCAATCATAACAATAGCATCCGTTTCAGGATCATTCATTAATAATTCGACTGCATCTTTGGTTGGCGTTCCGATGATTGGATCACCTCCAATGCCAATGGCAGTAGAAATTCCTAAACCTGCTTTTACAATTTGATCAGCTGCTTCGTAAGTTAAAGTACCTGATTTAGAAACAATACCAATTCTGCCTGCTTTAAAAATAAATCCTGGCATAATACCAACTTTGGCTTCACCTGCAGTAATTACACCTGGGCAATTTGGACCAATTAAAGTTACATTTCCTTTAGCTTTCACATACGATTTTGCATAAATCATATCGTTTACAGGAATTCCCTCTGTAATACAAATTATTACTTTTATACCTGCATCAGCCGCTTCCATAATGGCATCAGCTGCAAAAGCTGGAGGTACAAATATAATCGAAGTATCTGCTTGGGCTTTTTCTACAGCTTCAGTTACTGTATTAAAAACGGGGCGTTCTAAGTGGGAAGAACCACCTTTTCCTGGTGTTACGCCACCAACTACATTGGTGCCATATTCTATCATCTGTTGGGCATGAAAAGAGCCTTCAGAACCTGTAAAACCTTGAACTATTACTTTTGAATTTTTATTAACTAATACACTCATTTGTATTTTTTATAAGCGAGATTTCTTTTAAAAAGTTCCAATATTAGTATCTAATCTTAATATTGAAACTACTTTGGCAAAATAGATGATTTTTTTTGACAATAAAAAAAAAGAAGTGATTTATTTAACAA
This sequence comes from Cytophagales bacterium, assembly GCA_004294265.1. GTDB lineage: Bacteria > Bacteroidota > Bacteroidia > Cytophagales > UBA9547 > REAG01. Next base: position 10,253 of record REAG01000170.1, read on the forward strand.
TATTTTTTAAAAAAAGTGTATTTAAAGTTTAAACGTAATATTACAACTTAAATAGATGTTTTGAGTTAATTTATCAAAATGGTTTTCTTTTTATAATAATTTTATAAAAGTTTATTTAGCTATGTTAAATAAACTTTTATAGAAAAGCCCATTTACGTATTTTAAATAAAAGAGCCCCACCCTAACCAATTTCTGCTACGAAGCCGCAGAATCCAAGGGGAGGGAAACGTCCCGATAATGAAAAATCTTACGTCTTACGAATGTGGCGTTTACAATTATAATAATATATATATGGACATTTCTATAAACTTTTATAGAAAAGCCGACATAAATATTTCAAAAAAATGCCCCTCCCCTAACCCAATTTCTGATACGAAACCGCAGAATCCAAAAAGAGGTGGACATCCCAATTTTATGAAATATTACTAATATATTGATTAGTTAAGGTTAAAATACATATATGGGCTTTTCTATAAAAATTAAATTTTACAATAAACTCAAAATTTCATCCACAAAACTCCTATCATTACTTAATCTTGGAATTTTATTTTGTCCGCCTAATTTTTCTTTAGATTTTAACCATTTATAAAATGTTCCTTTATCTAAAATAGTAATCAGAGGCAATTGCAACACCAAATCGTTGTATCTTTTGGCATCGTAATCTGAGTTTATTTCTCTTAAAGTTGTATCTAAAATTTTTGTAAACACATGTAAATCAGCGGGTTCTGTATCAAATTCTATCAACCATTGATGTCCGCCTTTGGTTTTTTGCTCTAAGTAAATAGGTGCAGCCGAATAATCCGCCATTACCGAATGAGTAAGTTTGCAAGCTTTAGCAATAGCAAAATCGGCATTTTCAATCACTAATTCTTCCCCAAAAGCATTCATAAAATGTTTTGTCCGACCAGAAATTTTAATTCTATAAGGCTTTAAGGAAGTAAATTTGACAGTATCGCCTACTTTATAACGCCATAAACCTGCATTTGTGGAAATTACTAGGGCATAATTTTTGTTTAACACAACTTTATCGAGTAAAACCGTTTTTGGTTTAGGTTTTTCAAACTCTTCGGCAGGAATAAATTCGTAAAAAACACCATGATCGAGCATTAAAAGCATGTCATTTCTATTTTTATCGTCTTGAACACCAAAAAATCCTTCAGAGGCATTATACAATTCTATATAATTCATTTGAGGAGCTAATTTTTTAAAAATATCTTTATAAGGAACAAAAGAAACTGCTCCATGTAAAAATATTTCTAAATTTTCCCAAACTTCGTGAATATTACTTTTTCCTGTCTGCTCCAACACTTTATTAAGCAAAACTATCATCCAAGTTGGTACACCAGAAAGGCTCGTAATATTCTCATCCACAGTAGATTCTATCATTTTATCGATTTTCTCTTCCCATTTTGTAAGCATAAAAACTTCTCGGTTTGGAGCACGAGAATATTCAGCCCAAAGAGGTAAGTTTTCGACAATAATTGCCGAAACATCACCAATGTTTGTGCCTTCAGCTTTGGTGTTTGGAAAATGTGATCCGCCAATAGCTAAAGTTTTTCCATCAAAAACTTTTGAATCAGGATAGTTATTAAAAATCATTGCTAGCATATCTTTTCCCGCTTTGTGATGGCAATCTGCAATGGCTTCCTTTGAAACTGGTATAAATTTACTTCTGTCGTTGGTAGTTCCCGATGATTTGGCAAACCAATCTATTTTTGTATTCCAAAGTACGTTATTTTCGCCTTTTAAAATACGTTCAAAGTAAGGAAATAGCTCTTCGTAAGTAGAAATTGGTACTCTTTCTTGAAATTTTTTGTAAGTATCAATCGTAGCATATTCATATTTTTTTCCCCATTCGGTTTTGCTAGCTTTTGAAATCAATTCAACAAAAATAAGGTATTGAACTTCATACGGATTTTTCATAAATCTTTCGATTTCATGAATGCGTGGTTCTATAAAAAACCTAACAATGCTATTTTTAATTCCCACTTTTAAAAAATCTAAATCTTACGTTTTAATTCAAAATGTTTTCCTAAATACAGCCTTCTTACTTCTTCGTCATCTGCCAGCTCTTGTGGTGTTCCTGTTTTTAAAAGCCTTCCAGAATACATTAAATAGGCTCTATCGGTAATAGAAAGCGTTTCATCTACGTTGTGATCCGTAATTAAAATGCCTATATTTTTTTGTTTTAATTTAGAAACAATTCCTTGAATTTCTTCCACCGCAATCGGATCAACGCCAGCAAAAGGTTCATCTAAAAGCACAAAAGACGGATCAACAGCCAGGGCACGAGCAATTTCGGTTCTGCGTCTTTCTCCTCCCGAAAGTACTTTCCCCATGTTTTTTCGGACATGACCCAAACTAAACTCTTCGAGTAAGGATTCAACTTTTTCTTTACACTTTTCTTTCGATAAATTTGTCATTTCCAAAACTGCCATTATGTTATCTTCTACAGAAAGTTCTCTAAAAACTGAGGCTTCTTGAGCCAAATAACCAATTCCTTTTTGAGCTCTTTTGAACATTGGCATAGCCGTAATATCTTCATTATCTATAAAAATATTACCAGCATTAGGTTTAATTAAACCTACTGTCATATAAAAACTAGTAGTTTTTCCGGCTCCATTGGGTCCCAAAAGACCTACTATTTCGCCTTGTTTGACATAAAAAGAAACGTCATCTACTACTTTTCTTCCTTTGTATTTTTTTAATAAATGTTCTGAACGTAAAATCATTTAATTTTATAAGATTGTTAATTTTTTATCTACAAATATTTAAAAAAATTTGTGAATAAAAGGATAAAAAAAGCCCTAATTTCTTAGGGCTTAGCACTAGTTTTTACCGGCTTTTTTTTCAGCTTTTTCGGCTCTTTTTTCTTTCAAAGTTTTAGTGGCTACTTTTTTTGTCTCTTTTTTGTTGTCTAATCCTTTTGACATGGCTTTAAAGAAAGTTTAAATTGTTTGAAACTAGATTTAATAATTGCAATTATACAGTTTTTTGTTAAAATAATTATTAATAATACGAAAAAAAATAAAAAATCGTTGCAGTTTTGTAAAAAACATTAATAAAATTTATTTTGATTGCTTTTTTTGTCATTTTACCGCTTTTATTAACCTGCGTTTTAGTAATTTTTTATTTTGAACGAAAAATAGCTTCCTTTATTCAAGATCGGCTCGGTCCGATGCAAACGGGCAAGTTTGGAACTTTGCAAGCTGTTGCTGATTTGCTCAAACTTATTCAAAAGGAAGATATTATTCCTACAAAAGCAGATAAACTTTTTTTTAAAATTGCCCCTTTTATGGTTTTTATGGCAGTTTTTACGGGTTTTTCGGTTATTCCCTTTTGTGTTTGGGGTGCTGCAGCGGGCATAGAAACGGGCGTTTATTTTTTGCTTGCCATTGTTTCCTTAGATGTTATTGGGTTACTTATGGCGGGTTGGGCTTCTAATAATAAATATGCACTTTTTGGAGCTATGCGTTCGGTCGCTCAAATTATTTCTTACGAAATTCCTATCGGATTATCTGTTTTATCGGTCGTTTGTATTTCTCAGAGTCTTGATTTACAGGAAATTACCATGCAACAATCGAAATTTGGATTATTAAGTTGGAATATAATAAAAGCCCCTCATTTATTTATTTCATGGATTATTTTTTTTATTGCCACTTTAGCGGAATGTAACAGAGCACCGTTCGATATTCCAGAAGCTGAAAGTGAGTTGGTGGCAGGTTTTCATGTTGAATATTCGGGGTTTAGATTTGCAATTTTCTTCCTTGCCGAATATGCTATGATGTTTTTAGTAAGTCTTCTAGGCGTGATTTTATTTTTTGGCGGATGGAATAGTCCATTGCCGATAAAAGTAACAAACTTTGAAAATTCAAGTTTACTTTTAGCACTTTGGAGCGGATTTTGGTTGATTTTTAAAGCTTTTATTTGTTTGATAATTCAAGTTTGGATTCGTTGGACTTTTCCAAGATTAAGAATTGACCAACTTATGACTTTAGGATGGAAATATTTAACACCATTTGCACTCGCTATGGTGTTAATAAGTTGCGTTTGGAAAATATTTGTTTTGAGTTAATAAAACATGTAAACAATAATTTTCTTAAAATTACCAATACAATATAATCCTATATTTTTTTTGGTTTTTTCGTCAGTTTCTTCATTTTCAAAATTATCTAAATCAGAACCGTCATCTAATATTTCCATAAAATCGAACATAGAAAATTGTTCAGAATCGCCAATTATTAAAATCGTATTTTGTTCGATAATTTTTTCTTTTATAACTTCAATAGCTTCCGTTTTATTATCAAAACTTAATTTAAAGCACTTTTCAAATTTTTTTAATGAATAATCATCTTCAAAATAAACAACAGCGTTTTTTTGGTTTAGATTATTTTCTTTGAGTATTTCGTTTATTGAAATCATAATAAGTTCTATTTTAAAAACAAAATGAATATTTAAGATTTGTATTTTTATAATTCAATATTATTGCAATTTAGGTTTTAAATTATAAAAACAAAACAAATTCATTTTTTATATTAGTATAAAAAAAATATTCTTACTTTATGAAAACTAATCTATATATTAAAGGAAATAAATTTTAATATCAGATTCTAAAATTTAGAAAAACCTAAAAATCTAATTAGATTTTTCAGTTTTTCTTAATTCTCTTGGCAAATGTCCTGTAAACTCTTTGAAAGTATTTGAAAATTTACTCACGTTTTCATATTGAAATAAGGCTGCAATTTCTAAAATTTTGAGATTGGAATATAAAATCAATTCGTTTGCACGTTTCATTTGAAGGTTTTGAAAATATTTAAAGATACTAATGTTGTGTATTTGATTAAAAAGTGTTTTGATTTTTGTTTCCGAACATCCCACTTTTGAAGCCAAAAATGTTATTCCTGGAAATTTTTCATATAAAATTTGGTTTAAATATTGCTCTGATTCTATTAAAATTACTCTTTCTTTTTCATTTAACTCTAAGTAAGATTTGTTTTTAAAATTGACATAAAATTGCTTTAGAAATAATTCTAAGATTGCAATCGATTGTTCTTTTATGTTTGAAATATTTTGAATATTTTTAAAATCGAAATCTTTTAAATTTATAAATAAATTATCAACAAATTTTTGGCTAAATTGTGTTTCTTCTTTTATGATAATTTGTTGAACAAAAGATTGGTTAAATTCTTCAAAGATTTTTAACAAATCTGATTGTTCAGATTTCAAATAATTTGTAATCCATTCGTAAGTGAAGTAAAATGTAATATATTTTCCTTTAGATTTTTTTAGATATTGTGTTTTTATCACAGCACCTGGTTTGTAGAATATCCAATAAATATTTGGATGAAATTCGTCTTTATTTTGATTGTATAAATAATCTATATTTAGTGTAATATTATAGTATTTAGGTTCAGAAAATTCACTATAACTTTGCGTGTTTTTTAAATTATATTTATAAAAAGTTTCGGTTGCGGTTAAAAATAATTCATTTTCAATATTTTGATAAAACAAAAATGCTTCTAAAAAAGGAGTAGAGGTTGAAAAAATTTGCTTTTCGGAATTATGTATGAAAAAAGGTACTTTTTTAAAAGAATTTACCAACTCCTCTGGCGAACTAGTAAGTGGATAAAATTCAAAAAACCCATTTTTATACTTAAAAAACCAAGATTTATAAGGTTCAAACCATTTTTTAAAATCTGTAAATAAAGTAGTCATTTTAGTAGTTTGAAAAATAGTATTTCAAAAGTAGTAACTTATGTACGATAATATACGAAAACAAACTTAAAGAAAAACAAAAAATTTGTTAAATATTTTTAAAATATAAAAAATGGAAAAATAATATTCTTGAAAAAAAGTGATAAATCTTTAAAAAATTCTAATTTTAGAAAATGTGCTATTTTATGTAGAAATATTACTATTGTTTGCTTTCAAAATCCCGTATTTTTATTCTGGAAATGTATGATAAATATCTTTTCGATGAGCCACACACATAAAAAAAACCGTATTATCTGTAACTTGAATCCCAATTCTAAAATCTTTTATAATCTTGATTCTGAAATAACTGCCATCATAACCTGAAATTATTTTACAGTTTGATAATTCGTTTATGGAATTGATGGTTTTTATTTCATTTAGTATAAAATCTTGTTCATCAAGAAATTTTTTCAAAAACTGAATTGGAATTTTTTTTGCATTTCTTTGGTATAAATTTGATAAAATCACGTCCTTTTATAAGCTGTTTACATAATCCCTAAATTCTTTAATTTCTTCTTCAGTTGCAATTACCATAGGTTCAGATTGCATCATCCGAACCAAATGTTCGTCTTCCATTTCTTCATCGCTTTTGCAAACTAGGTTTAACTCTAATGCCAATTTTTTAAATAATTCTTCTTGACTCTCGGTAATATCTTTTATGATTAAGTCCATATTTTTATAGATTAAGTATATACAAAGGTACATATTTTTTTTAAAATAAATTTTAAAATATTCCGTCTTTAAATTGGTTAGTTGGTAAATAACACCAACAAAGGCAAAAAAACCTAAAAAATGCATCCTCAAAAAAAACTTAAAATATGCCATATCGGGCTATTATCTGTTTTTTTGATGTATTATTTTTGTCAAAATAAAATATTTATAACCATGAGAAAATTATATCATAGTAAATCAGTAAAATTAAATGGCTTTTTTCGAAATATTGCCATCGTTTGTAGTTTAGGTCTGTTAAATACTACCCAAGCGCAATTAGAATGGACATTGCAAGGCACCTCTATTGCTGGTACAGCTAACAATATGGGTACATCAGGAGATCGAACTGGCTCTACAGTTAATTTAAGTAAAGATGGTATGACCTTGGCAGTAGGTTCGCCTACGCATACTTTTAGTGGTCAAGCTTTCACTAATGGTGGCAAGGTTACAATCTATAGCTGGAATGGTTCGGCTTGGACTCCAAAAGGAAATGCACTATTTGGCTCTGTTGATGGCGAACAATTTGGAGGCACTTTAAGCCTCAATGCCAATGGTACATGTGTTGCGGTAGGAACGGCTTTAAATTTTGTGGTTGGTTTTGCTCGTGTTTATACTTTTACAGGGGGTGCATGGACTCAAATGGGATCAGATTTTACAGGCGCAGCTTCTGAAGAATTAGGTAAATCTATCAGCCTTAGTGAAAACGGAATGGTTCTAGCTATTGGATCACCAGGTGCTACAAATATTGCATCTAAAGCGGGTAGAGTTCAGGTTTATGCTTGGAATGGTAGCTCTTGGCTGGCAAGAGGTTCGGAAATTCAAGGAGAAGCGATGGATGATTATTTTGGTTCAAAAGTGGCACTATCTGCTAATGGAAATAGATTAGTAGCCTCATCACCTAACAGTGATGACCCTTCAGATAATGCAGGTAGTGTGCGTGTGTTTGATTGGAATGGCTCTGCATGGAGTCAAATAGGCACTACATTCAAAGGAACGATAGAACTAGCTTATTTAGGTTCTGCTATTGAAATTAGCTCTAATGGTAATATTTTAGCCATTGCATCACCATTTTTTGTTACATCAGGTTCAGTAACTGGTATTACCTACATTTATACATTCAATGGTTCAAATTGGATACAAAAAGGGTCTGCCATCATTGGAGTAGGAGATGAAGGTTTAGGAAATGCTTTAGCTATGAGTCGCAGTTGCGATACCTTGGCTATAGGTGCAAAAAACTATGCAGAAGATCCTAATTTCAGCGTAGGGAAAGTAAAAACCTTTCGTTGGAATGGTTCAGCTTGGATAACTTTGGGAACTGAACTCAAAGGTTCAAGAGCCTATGATAATTTTGGAACTGCTGTAAGCCTTAGTGCAAATGGAAAAATAGTAGCTATTGGAGCAATGGGTTCAGATGATTTAGGGAATGATGGTGGTAAAGTTGGAGTTTACAGTCTTTCTTGTTCGGGTTTTACTACTATAACACATCAACCTATTTCTCAAACAATATGTGGAAGCAGTTTAGCTACATTGGGCGTAACGGCATCTGGTGCTAATTTTACTTATTTGTGGAGTAATGCTGCCACCACTCGAAGTATTCAAGTAGGTGCAGGCACTTATACTGTAACAATAACTGGCGAATGTGGTTTAGCGTTTTCAAATACGGTTACAGTAACTTCATTTGCCAATACTCAAATTACTTTACAACCACAAAGCCAAACCATTTGTGGTAGCAATTTGGTTACATTAAGCGTTGCAGGTACAGGTACAAACATTACTTACCTTTGGAGCAATGGAGCAAGCACACCTACCATTCAAACTGCTTTGGCTGGCACTTACCGTGCTACCGTAAGTGGTACATGTGGTTTGGTAGTTTCTAGTGTTGTATCAGTAACTACCATTGCCAATACCTCCATTGTTCAACAACCTGTTTCTAGAACGGTTTGTGGAAGCTCATTGGCTACACAAGGTGTAACAGCCACTGGTAGTAATCTTACCTATTTATGGAGTAATGGGGCAACGACTCGTAGTATTCAAACCAATATGCCAAATAGCTATACCGTAACTGTAAATGGATTTTGTGGTACTGCAATTTCTAACATAGCTACCGTTACAACGATAGCAAATACCCAAATTACCCTACAACCACAAAGTCAAACTATTTGCGGTAGCAATGTAATAACTTTAAGTGTAGCAGGCACAGGCACAAACATTACGTATCTGTGGAGCAATGGAGCAAGCACCCCAACTATTCAACCTACTTTGGCTGGTACTTACCGTGCAACTGTAAGTGGTACGTGTGGCTCAATAAGTTCTAGTGCAGCTCAAGTTACGATAGGTGCATTACCTAGCATCACTGGCATTTCACCAAGTACTGTAGTAGCTGCAAATAGAACTACAGATTTGAGTGTAACCGCTACTGGCTCAAATTTGCAATACCGATGGAGCAATGGAGCAACCACACGAACCATAACAAGCGTAGGAGCAGGCGAGTATTTTGTAACCGTTACTGGTGCTTGCGGTTCTGTTGTTTCTAAAGGTGTATTGGTAGGAAATCTTATTTTGGCAACCGATAACAGTGGTTATACTTATGTTACCTCTTTCGGAACATATGGTGATCAAACAAATCAATTTGGTGCACCTAATGGAGTTACAATAGGAGCTGATGGAAGAATTTATATAGTTGACAATACGAACCATAGAGTAAGCGTTTGGTCACAAAATGGCACTACATTTACGCCACTTACCACTTTTGGAACTGAAGGCGATGCTAACAATCAGTTTACTTTACCTAGAGACATTCATATCGGTGCAGACGGTAAAATATTTGTAACTGATTTAAACAATTCCAGAGTTAGCGTTTGGCAGCAAAGTGGGAATACGTATTTACCTTTTACCACATTTGGAACGCAAGGCAATGCTAACAATCAATTTGACAATAATAATCTCCAAGGGATAACTACATCAGCTGATGGCAAAGTTTACATTGCTGATGGCAACAATAACAGAGTTAGTGTTTGGACTCGAAGTGGTAATACTTACATTCCTTTTGCAGTATTTGGAAGTGAGGGATCTGGAGAAAACCAGCTTTCTGGTCCTAGAGATATAGCTATAGGCACAGATGGCAAAATATTTGTAGCTGATCAATACAATAACAGAATTTCAGTATGGAACTTTAATGGAGCTAATTATACACATTTATTAAATTTTGGAAGTTACGGAACAGCACCAAATGAATTGGCATTTCCATATAGAATAAATGTTCTTGAGAGTAAAATCTATATTTCTGAGGTTGGAAACCATCGTGTAAGTGTATGGACACAAAGTGGAAATACTTTTGGTAATTTTGCCACATTTGGTAGCTATGGTTTTGAAAATGGCGAATTTTACAATCCTAGTGGCGTTCAAATCAAAGATAAATATGTATTTGTAGCAGAATTTTCAAACAGTCGAGTTTCGGTTTGGAAAACCCCTGTTCCTATTTACTATTTACAAGTTACCTTTGACATTACAGCTCCTACTACCTTTACGGGCAGCACCGCTACACTTACTTGGCCTACTGTAAATGGTGTAAATTTTGCAGTTACCTATTGCTTACGCATCTCAAAAGATAGAACTATGGGTTCTGGCGTAAAAACAGTCTGTGGGCTTACAAGCAATAGCTATACGTACAATCCTAATGACCCAAATGGCAGAACAGAAGCTGGTTTGGAAGAGTATTTCTGGCAAGTAGCGGGTGTAGATGAAGAAGGCAACAAGTCACAATGGTCGGAAGTGCAAAGGTTTTCACTAGATGCTACCGCAACTTCTCTATCAGATGCAAATTCTAGCGTTGCGAAAGTGAGTATTTATCCAAATCCAAACAATGGTAATTGGTCTTTAGAAACAGATAAGTCAGGGGAACTTAGAATAACAAATTTGCTTGGCACATTGGTTTACGTTTCCACAGTAGCAAGTGGTAAAACGCAAATGTCGCTCAATTTGCCTAAAGGAATCTATATTGTAAAATTAGGTAATCAAGCCACCAAGTTGGTTATAGAGTAATATTTTTTAGTTGAATAGATTTTAAAAGCCCTGAATCGTAAAATTCAGGGCTTTTTTTATAAGCAATTTAGAGTTACCCTTTAAAAATATTGCCAAAAAATAAAATTAAAAAGCTCAAGTATAAATTTTATTATTAAATAAAGTCCAATAAATAATTAAAATTCCTTTTTAACTTTTCCCCATTGGGGAAATAAGAAAGGGGTTTTCTAAAAATTTAATTGTAAATATTTAGTGGACTCAATATAAATGAAAATACATTTAGGGCTTTAGCATTTAAAAACAAATGAAGTGTTTTTTTAATTTATTCTATAATTATTACTAAATTTATACTTTCTGAATAAGTTCCTCCCCTTGTATTCTGCGTAATGTGAGCAGAAATTGGACTTAGGGTGGGGTTTAATTAATCAATAGTTTTAAATGTATTTGCCCTGTAAAACATTTATAAAATTTCATAATTTAGAAATTATATTCTTCTTTTAGGAATTTGCGATTCCTTAGCAAAATAAAGATAGTGAAATTCAGAATATTTAATTGAGCTTTTATAAAAAAAGAATTAAAATTTTGATTAAAACTACTAAAATGGCATTCCATCATCTTCAACAGAACTTAAATCTGGAGCAACCACAACTGGATTAGATGTTGAGCTTGTTACGGCAGCCGAAGAAGAATTTGAAGAACTTGCTTCTCCAGGTTTTCCGCCTTCTATTTTCCATGCTTTGACTTCAGTGTACCATTTACCTTGGTATTCTCTTGACTCAATATCAAAAAAAACATTTAAAATAGTGCCAGTACTTGTGTTTTTAACTACGTCCGAAAGATCTCCCCAAGCCGAAAAATGTATTTTTTTGGGATATTTATCGCCCGTTTCTATTAAAAAACCTCGCTTTTTCCACAATCCGTTTTTGCCTTGTCCAGATACTTCTTCTAGTACATCTGTCATTTTGCCAGATATTTCCATATTATTTTTATTAAAATTATTTTACTAAATTAAATGAATTATGCTTGTATTATGTGTGCAAAATAAATTTTTTTTTCTGAAATAAAAAAATTTGCATCAATCTATTAAAAACTTTTATAAATTTGTTTTTTTAGAATACACTTACGACATTCAAAATGGGATTATTTGATTTTATATTTAAAGACAAAAATGTAGAAATTGCTAATGAAAAAGAAGCATTTTATGCTATTATCTATTCCTGTGCGGCAGTTGATGGTGAAATTGCTCCTGAAGAAATTGAGCAACTCAACAAAGTGGTTTCGACAAAAGAAATTTTTAAAGGAACGGATATTCGAGCTTTAAACGAAAAAGCCAAGCAAATGCACAAAGATGCAGGTTCTAGTAGTGGCACTTTAATAATGAAAGCAATTCCTAAGTTAGGTAAAAACGAGCGAGAAGCTTGTTATTCGGCAGCATTTCAGCTTTTTTTGGCTGATGGGAGTGTTCAAGGCAGCGAAATGAAATTATTAGAAGATTTGCAAGAAGCTTTGCAAATTACGGATGCCAAAGCAAATGAATTACAAAAAAATATTTAATTTATCAACATATAATTAATAAGTATATACAAATTATGAGCATAATTGAAATGAAAGTGCCAACAGTTGGCGAATCTATATCTGAGGTAACGATTGCTAATTGGTTAAAAAAAGATGGCGATTTTGTAAAAATAGATGAAGTTATTTGTGAATTAGAATCAGATAAAGCTACTTTTGAGTTGGCAGCCGAAAAATCGGGTACTTTAACAATTGTAGGTCAGTCGGGCGATACTCTTTCTATTGGTGCATTAATTTGCAAAATAGATACCGCTGGTGTTGGTTCAAGTGCTGCCCCTGTTGCTCCAGTCCAATCTGCCACTGCTGCGGCTCAAGTTTCTTCAAAAGATAGTTATGCTAGCGGCACTCCTTCTCCTGCGGCTGGTAAAATTTTAGCTGAAAAAGGAATTGACATTGCTGCTATAAAAGGTTCTGGTGTGGATGGTAGAATTACAAAAGAAGATGCCAATTCAGCTTCAAAACCTGCTCCAACGGCACCAAGTTCGGCTCCAATAAAGCCTAATCCTACGCCAACAGGTGCAAGAGAGCAACGCAGAGAAAAAATGACGCCACTTCGCAAAACAATTTCTAAAAGATTGGTGGCAGTTAAAAATGAAACCGCCATGCTCACTACTTTCAACGAAGTAGATATGAAACCCATCATGGATTTGAGAAGCAAATATAAAGATATGTTCAAAGAAAAACATGGAATCGGGCTCGGTTTTATGTCTTTTTTCACAAAAGCATGCACGGTAGCTTTACAAGAATTTCCTTCTGTAAACGCTTTTATTGATGGCGAAGAATTGGTTTTTAATAGTTTTTGCGATATTTCTATTGCCGTTTCGGCTCCTAAAGGATTGGTTGTTCCAATCATTAGAAATGCCGAAAAAATGAGTTTTCATCAAATTGAAGCCGAAATTTCAGGACTTGCCAAACAAGCCCGTGATAATAAATTAACAATCGACCAAATGACTGGCGGAACTTTCACAATCACCAATGGTGGCGTGTTTGGTTCTATGCTTTCAACTCCAATTATTAACGCTCCGCAATCTGCTATTTTAGGAATGCACAATATTGTAGAACGCCCAATGGCAGTAAATGGTGAAGTTGTGATCAGACCGATTATGTATGTAGCTCTTTCTTACGATCATCGAATTATTGATGGCAGAGAATCAGTTGGATTCTTGGTGAGAGTTAAACAATTACTTGAAGATCCAGCAAGATTACTTTTGCAAGTATAATATTCAAAAAAAAGGCTTTTAAAAGCCTTTTTTTATGTGTTCAGGGCTTCCGCATTTAAAATAACTAAAGTGTAACTATTGATTTTATTTTATAATCATTACTAAAAACATGCTTGCGAAGCAAGTTCCTCCCTTTGGATTCTGCGTCTTCGTAGCAGAAATTAGATTTAGGGTGGGGCTTTATTAATCAATAGTTTTAAATGCGGAAGCCCTGTTATGTGTTATTATTTATAAACTTTACATATTAATACATTAATAGATACTTATTTTCACTAAATCGTATATATATTATCTAATCTTTTAAAACTGACATGGCATTTAAAAATATCAAAACCAGTATAAATAATGGCATCATGATTATCACTATTTCGAGGCAAGAAAGATTAAATGCCTTGAATTTTGAAACATTAGGCGAATTAAATAAAGTAATAAAAGAGTTATACAATGATATTTCTATTATGGGAGCAATTATTACTGGCGAAGGCGAAAAAGCTTTTGTGGCTGGTGCGGACATAACTGAAATTAGCAAATTAAATGAAATGAACGGTCGGAAATCGGCCGAAACGGGGCAAGAGATTTTTCAAATGATAGAAAATTGTCCTAAATTAATTATTGCAGCCGTTAATGGCTATGCTTTGGGCGGAGGTTGTGAATTAGCGATGGCTTGCCACTTGAGAGTAATGTCTGAAAACGCCAAATTTGGGCAACCCGAAATAAATTTAGGGATTATTCCTGGCTATGGAGGCACTCAAAGATTGCCTTGGCTGGTCGGAAAAGGCAAAGCTCTCGAATTAATGCTAACCGCTGATATGGTAAACGCCAATGATGCCAAAGAAATGGGTTGGGCAAATTATATCACTTCTCAAGAAAATTTAATTCCAAAATGTTTAGAAATTTTAAATAAAATTATTACTAAACCTGCCATTTCGGTAGGCTTAATTATTGATTGCGTAAACACAGCTTTTCATAAACAAGAAGACGGTTTTCAAACTGAAGCTAATGCTTTTGCAGCCTGCATCAGCACAGGAGATTTTAAGGAAGGAACAGCAGCTTTTATAGAAAAACGAGTGCCTGTTTTTAAAGGGAAATAAAAGAGTATTAGAGTCTGAATTATTTATTTTACAATCTGATTTTAAAGAAAATTTATTACTTTTTAGCAATCAAAATAGCCAAATTTTGTGGAAGCTTTATTAAGTCGATTAATTAATTTCAACTGCAACCTTGCAGAGATTTTTATTTTGAAAGGAACTAAGATATTTTTACATAAAAAATAATAATATTATGATAAAATCAATCTTAGTAGCTGTAACTTTATCAGCCTTTATGTCTTGCAAAAAATGTGTTTGTAATTATGAAAGAACATACACTTATAAAACAGGTGATGTTTATAAAGAAATTTCAGAAGAAGCAATTTCTTGTGAAGAAGCAATTAGTAAATATACTGAGCAAAAATTTGGTACAAATCCTCATAATGTAATCGTTTCCCGTCATGTAGAAATATGTAAATAATTTTGAATTAAGTAATTTTTGTTTTTTTAAAATCAAATTTATTCATTGATGCTTTCGTTTTGAACGTGGGCTTCAATGATTTTTTATTTTAGTATAAAAAAATATTTTTTACTAAAATAGGTAATTTTAAACTTTTTTTAATACAATTACGGGATAATAAATTTGAAATAAATGCAGTTTAAGGGTGGGTATGTAATTGATGAATTTGAGGAAATACTTTTGGAGTTTGTTGATAAAAAAGTCATTGATAAGTTTTATGAATCAAAATTATTTTTTAAAGTTGTTAATTTAACTGAAAACCTAAATTTTATTGATTCGAATCCATTATTAAAAATAGTTTGGAACATTATCAATAGGGGCGAACCAACTCGAGCATCTCTGAAAATTACTGATTATATTCTTACTAAAAATTTAGGAAAATTATATTCTGGATTTAATAGTCATGGTTCTGAAATTAAATTTCAAATTGACAAAAAAATTAAAAATGAAATTAACTCAGAAAATCTATTAAAATCTCTTGAAAAATATAGTGTAATTCCTGATTTTGAAATTAATGAATTTAAAAATATTAATTTATTAATTTATTCAGTTTTAAATGATTTAATAACAATAGGTCAAGTTCAAAAATCAATTTTATTGATTTTGTTACATTATAATTCAGAAAAGATTGTTAATTTTAATTTTAATTTGATTGGTTTAGATCATTCACTTTCAAATATAATATTTGAAGATTTGAATGAACTTTTTGATAGTATTAATAATATGGTTTTGCCAAGTGAAACTAAACTTAATAAATTAATAAATTCTAAGTCATCGGATACAATTTCTATAGCATTTAATACACAAGAAAATTGTAATTACAAAATCGAATCGAATTTATCAGACAAAAACAATTACTTGTATTTTATACTAACAGACAGGAGAATTTCATATAAAGAACTGGGAAACAGTATTGCAAATTTAAAAACTAAAAAAAATGGGTTTTTAGAAAATGAATTCATTTATTCATTTGATTATAAAGATGTTGAATTAAAAAAATCAATGCTTTATTTTCTACATAACATTTTTCGTAAATCTGAATTTAGAGCTGGACAAGAAGCAATAATAAATCGTTCGTTGGTAGGTAAAGATGTAATTGGATTACTTCCAACAGGAGCAGGAAAGTCTTTAACCTATCAAATATGCTCAATTTTGCATCCTGGAGTAACTATTGTGATTGACCCTATAAATTCATTAATGAAAGACCAATATGATAAATTAATAGATAATAAATTCACAAAAATTGATTTCATAAACTCATTTAATACAAAAGATGAAAAGGAAAAAAATATTGAAAACCTTACATTAAGCAAATATCTTATTGTTTTTATATCTCCTGAAAGATTTCAAATTGAAATGTTTAGGTCTTCTTTACTGCATTGTTTTTACAATAATGTTTTTTTTAGCTATGCTGTAATAGATGAAGCACATTGTGTTTCGGAATGGGGACATGATTTTAGGCAAGTTTACTTAAATTTAGGTAAAAATATTAAAAATTATTGTAAACCAAAATTTGATAAATTACCTATTATTGCACTAACTGCAACTGCCTCCTTTGATGTTTTAGCAGATGTGCAAAGAGAATTAAAAATGCCAGAAGATGTAATAATAAGCCTTTCCACAGATGCAATGGACAGAAAAGAGTTGAATTTTCAAGTTATAAAGTCAAATTCTATTATTTCAAATAATATTCCTTTTTGGGATAGAGAAAAAAATATTGGCTCTTCAAAATATACTTTAATTACTAAACTTTTTTCAACGTTGCCTGAAAAAATTAAAGAACTTGAAAATAAAATTGGTAATTTAAACCCTAATACAGATTTTTTTAAAAAAACAGGAAATACTTATATGAATGCTGGTTTGATCTTTTGCCCTACCAAATCAGATTCATTAAAAAATGGGGTTCCTTTTCTTGCAAGTTTTTTAGAAAATGATAAAAATTTAGAAGTAGGAACTTTCTTTGGCGGTGGAGATGATACAAATGTTGTTATTAATCCTATTGATAATAAATCTTATCAAAATCAAATTGATTTTATAAGCAACAAAACCAATTTGATGGTGGCTACAAGGGCTTTTGGAATGGGTATTGATAAACCAAATATTAGATACACGATTCATTATACTTTCCCCAACTCTGTAGAAAATTTTTATCAAGAAGCGGGACGTTCTGGCAGAAACCGCCAACCATCCTTGAGCACTATCATTTATTAACCTGACGGTACTATAACTATAAACTTTTAAGCAGCATATTGAATATCTTTATGGTTAAAATATTTCTTTAATCGTTCTGGGTTTTTCTGC
>REAG01000039.1 GCA_004294265.1 Cytophagales bacterium
GCACCCAAATAATACCCAATTAAAGTAGTGTTTGGTGTAATAGAACTACAATACACATCCCACGCATTGCCCACAAATTTATTTCCAGTAGCTACACTTTGCGAACCTTGAACTTTTAATCTGCTGGCATCAGCATCTACAAAAATACCTCTGGTGCAGTTGGTAAATAGGTTGCATCTAAAATCGGTGTTTACAGGCAATCCATAGCTTATTCCTGGTATTTCTACGCCTGGTCCGCCAAGGTTTTTGATAGTATTTCCTTTAATTTCTATGCCCGAAACAGTGTTATAGGCTTGGGTACTGATATAAATGGCAGCACTAAATTTGTTATGATTAAAATTATTGTTTAAAATTTTATAATCCTGCGGAACGCCATTACCCATGCCTTCGTTATAAAAAGAAATGCCATTTGTGTTAGTAAACGTAGATGTTTGCACTACAAAAGGAGTAGTTATTTGAGAAGATGTTGCTTTTATTAAAGAACCAAATTTATCAGCCCCACCATTGAAGGTTGTTCCTGTTATGCTTGCCAAAGCACCACTCGCTATGCTAATGTTGGCTGTTTGTAAATTTACATTTACGCAATTTGAACCCATAATGGTTGCTCCATTTGAAATAAAGCTTGAACCTGCCGTAAAAAACAAATTTGGAAAATTACTATCACTGCTAATTCTAATTCTTGTACCTGGCTTGAGGGTTAGAGTGCCATTTTTAATGTATAAATTACCAGAAAAATACCAATAATACGAGCCATCTAAAACTGCATTTTGCCCTTGCAAATCTAAGGTTGTGTTTTGAACATTTCCAAAATCTAAAAAAGGTGTTAGAAAAAAGAATTCATTTATAATAAAATTTGAATTTGAAAATTGTTTTGCTCTAAAAATACTTGTATTAGAATAAAAAACTTCCCCACAAAGGGTAACATTATTATAAACGATACCTACTACTGAAACTACATTGCTTTCACAAAAGGCAGTATTGGATTTTAAATATACTTGATAAATACCATTTGTATTTCCCGTTATATTGATGTTTTGACCACTTAATGAATTTGAAGATATACTAGAACTTCCCAAAATCCATGTATAACCATTTACAATTGAGCTAGAGGAAGCATTAAAAGCACAATTATTACCCAAAATTATATCTGAACATCCATTAATAACTGGATTTACAGGTTTTTCAAATACATTAATCATATAAGTGCCATTTACTGTTGCACATTCATTACGCAGTTGAACAGATAAAGTTGCATTTGTGCCATTTAATACTAAAATTGAAACCACATTACTTGTATTCCCACCCACAATAGTTGCATTATTGCTTACATTCCAAAGATAATTTGCTCCCGTTTGCGTAGCAACTGAGTAAGTTATGATTGAATTGGTACAAATGGTATTCAAACCTATTATTGTAGGGATTGCTAAAACACCTCTTGAAATACCTGCCAAAGTATTTGTTATTGTACCACAAAAATTAGAAATCCTAACTGAAAGCAAAAATGAACCTGCTCCTAATCCTGCTAATGTACAATTATTGCTGCTTGTGGCAATAATAGAGGCAGCTCCAGTTACAGACCAAACGTAAGTAGCATTTGGAATCATAGGAATAGTATATACATTTTGGGTGTTTGCACAAAGTGAATTACTACCTAAAATGGATAAATTAGTTGGAATGGTATTTATAATTGTGGCTATTAAAGGTGTTGTTGCGTTGGATGGACAAGCAGAAACAAAAGAACAATTAAGCGTAACTACACCCGCAACTGAACTAATAAAATTTGCTTGATTGGCAGAAAATTGCGAAAGTGTACCTACGCCTATTTTTGAAATTTGATAATATCCCCCATTGGCATGCCCTGAATTTCCGCCTGAATATACAACAGTTTGGTTTGTACAAAACTGCGATGGTCCGCTCAAAGATGGCGTATTAGAAGTTAGCATACCTAATCCTGATGTAGAAATAATGTCGCTTATACCACATAAAGTGCTTAACCTTCCAACTCTTATAGAAAAGGTTGTATTTGAAATGCCAGTAATTATAGCAAACCTTGTGGCAGAACTTACCAAAGATGCTCCACCCGAAACAGTCCAAGCGTAGTTTATACCCAAAGATGAAGTTATTGAGGCAGGAATAAACCGACCAGAACATACATTTCCAAAAAGAGAAATTGATGCAGGTGGTAAATTAGTTGTGGCGTTTGTTATAGTTAGCACAAATGAGGATGGCGAACTTACGAGCGAAGCACAAGTAGTTGCTTTTAGTCTTACTCTATAAAAGCCAGGTTTTATTGTGCTGTTGAAATTTAAAGTAATTATAGCAGCACTTCCTGCCGTAGCTGAGCCTAATACTCCCGAAACGGTTGTTACTGTACTGCCACTTACCGTAACTAATTCGGCAGTAATATTGCCTGAGTAGCTACAATCGGCAGTAAAATTGAGGTTTAAACTTGTACAAGTGGTAATAGCCGAAACTGACGTGGTAGTTATTGCCAAAGGTGAATATTCAAAATTTGAGTTTTGAGTTGTGTAAGAACTTATTGGATTTCCAGATAAGCCACCTAGAACATATCCTTTATTGCCATTGTTATTTGAAATTGCAAAACCGGTTGATGCAAAACGAGCTTCAGGCAAATTAGCAACTTCGCAAAAGGTTTGTGAAGTTGGGTTAAATTTATAAAAATTATTAGTAGCGGAATAATTAAGATTATTAACATTTATCAAGCCACTACCTACATAATAATTGTCATCGTTAGATTTAAAAGCAACAGGACGCAAAATATTACCTCCAGGATAAGACGTTGAAAGTACATCCCAAACACCATTTTGAGTTGATGTTCCTTGGTATTTCCATATTTTATTAGTGTAGCTTTGGTCTTTTTCGTCACCACAAAACACATATAACTGTTGTGCTAAAAATCCTGGATAAGGAATAAATTGTTTACCAACAATAGCAGCATCTTTATTAACATTAGGCATGTCAGGTAATCTTCTCCATACATCATATCTTGAAGGTTTAAATTCCCAAAAATCTTTGTAATAATTTGCAACCAGTCCTGCATTAAATTCTGTATCACCTCCCCCACCAATGTAAGCAGATCCAGCTTCTTGAATTGCAGTTGCAAACGCACCAGCTCGCCCGGTTGCGGAGGTCAATGCTTTAGGAACTAATCCATACGAACCCCAAGAATTACTACTAGGATAATAAACAAACATTTCGTCTGAACAGCCGTTGTCTGTTTTACCTCCACCAACATAACCATTTCCATTTAAAGCAAATGCAAAACAAGAACTTCGTGCAGTTCCACCAAAATCAGCAATTTGCGTCCAACGGTCTGTGATAGGGTCGTAACTCCAAAAGTCTTTAAACTTATCATTTTGATTATATATTGAGCCAGTTCCATAATACCCTTTTCCATTAATTGAAAATCCTACGGGTGCAAATCTTGCTCCTATGAGTGTGCCGTTGGTGGTGAGTGAGCTTTTTACTTTCCATTCTCCGCCATTTTGTGCTTGTGCTAAATGACAACAAACTGTCATCAAAACCGAATATATAATATTTTTTTTCATTTTTTTATTGTTTGATTTTAAAATTAACTTGAATTTATTTTTTTTCTGAAATATCTATTTGTAAGCTATCTAACTCTCTGGCAGTGATATGAGGGGCAAAATCAAAAGAATTTAGTTTTTTTACCATTCGATTACCCACTTTTTTTGCTTGACTTTGGTTTTTGAAACGCACAAAACCTGGCACACCTGGCACAAAAGGCTGTTCGATAATTATTTTATCATCTAACAAAATCACATACCCAAAACCATCTGCATCTACTTGATAGGGCAGAGCTGCATATCCTTTATTTGAGCTGAGTTCGGTTTTGAACTTCTCAAGCAAAGGATCTATACTTGCTTTTTTATCAATTTCATTTTGTGCAACCGCATAAAAACTACAACCCAAGAATATAGCTATGATTGATTTTTTTTTCATTTTTTATTGAATAATGTGTAAGAAAATTAATTATTTAAATTTATTTTGCAAAACTCAATCTTTTAATTAGCATTGTTTTATATTTTTGAATTATATTTGCACTATTTAGGAGCAAACGCACACCTTTTGAGTTAAATTTTACACTTTGTAAGTAATTTATTAAAATAATACAACATAATGGAAATAGGATACAAAATAAAAGCCTTGAGAGAACGCAAAAACATAACTCGCAAGCATGTTGCTTTGGAACTTGGCATGACAGAAGAAGGCTATGCTAAAATTGAATGCAACGAGGTGGACTTAAATACTGAAAAGCTCTTAAAAATAAGCCAAATTATAGATGTTACGCTCACAGATTTTTTTAAAAATGAATGTTCTATTGTTAATAACCAACACGACTTTAAAGACCAATCTAAGGCACAAGGCATAGTCATCAATCATTTGCCAGAAAAATACATTGAAACATTACAAGATTTAGTTTCAAGCCAAAAGCGTGAAATCGACAATCAAAAAAAAGAAATAGAATTTTTGAAAATAGAAAATGAAAGTCAAAAAAAAGAAATAGAATTTTTGAAAATTGAAAACGAAAGTCAAAAAAAAGAAATTGAGTTGTTAATAAAATAAATCGAGAATCAAAAAAAAGAAATAGAATTTTTGAAAATTGAAAATGAGAAATTAAGAAAGTGAAAAAACTTTTACAAATTACAAAACATAAAATTAAATTAGTATTATTTTACTAATTTTAAAATTTCATCACAAATCAAGTTTGCAGCATTGGGTTGGGCAAATGAAGTAATATTTTCCTTTAATTGATTCATTTTTATTTCATCTTTTAAAACATCAAGAACCGTTTCGACCAAAATGGACTGAGCATCCGAATCTTTAACCAAAATAGCTGCATTT
>REAG01000040.1 GCA_004294265.1 Cytophagales bacterium
AATTATGAATTATGAATTATGAATTATGAATTATGAATTATGAATTATTAATTAGTAATAATCAATTAATAATATTTTTATAGTCTTTTTATTTTAAACAACATACCTTTAATAAAAGATAACATTCAGTTTTAAGTTATGTTTTGCAAATCTACTATATATTTATTTTCGTTCGATAAAAATAATGGTATTTATTTAACAAATTTTTGAATAAAATAAAAAAGAAATATATTAATCCATAAAAAATCAACTAATATTACTTAAGATATTATTTCAGATTTAAAAAATCTATCATAATTTGATATAAATCAGTATTATCCAACATTCCTTTTCCTGTAATTTTAGAAGCAAATTTTCCTTGAATATTGTCATCTGCACCCATCCAAACATCTTGAGGCGTATGATTACCACCACAACCGCCTCCCAAAACAGAAGGATTGGAGGCATAAGTTACCACAATATGTGATGAAGTATCACTTTGCGGTTTGGGATAATATTTTCCTTGAAATTCATACTTTGAATAGTAAGGAAACCATCCTTTTGTTTCAATATTTCCTCTTTTAATTTGATTGGGCGTAGCCGAATTCTTATTTTGTTGTGTAGGTTCATCAACATAGGTACGAATCGTTCCATTCTTACTTAATCCAACCAAAGCCATTGCACCACATTCATGGTCTGAAGTACTTAAAATCAAGGTTTCTGAAGATAATTTATTTAGCAATTCTTTACCTAAATTTACTGCAAAATCATAAGAAATAACTTCTTTAATTAAATAATCAGATCCATAAATATTACCTTGACTTGTATTTTTTAATCTTATATTTCCACCATCGGGCGGAAATGCTATGCTATCAATTTCAAATTTACAAGATTTTGAAACCGCTCCTGCATTAGCATGCCCCAAATGGTCGATTCTTCCTCCTTCAACCATTAAAAAAAAGCCTTTTTTTCCGCCTTTTACAGTTAATATTTTAATTGCAAGCTCTGTCATATCCGCTAAACTTGGCTCAGGAGAATTTGTTAATTGCCTATCTTGTTCATAGCTCAAATGAGAGGTATTAAACAATCCTAAAAGTTTTTTTGTTGGATTATTTTTAAAAGTTAAAGGATTAATGTTTTTGAGTTGCTCAAGCGAATTTATATAGTCATATCCTCTATTTTGAGCTATTTTCAATAAATTTATTTTATCATTTCGTTTTCCTTTGTTTAGTTTAACAGTAATGTTTAAATTATTTACTATATCATTTGTTCCTTCTGGCAAAAAGTATTGAACTCCCCCACCCAAAAGCACATCAATAGCTACATTTTGTTTAGGAATTGGTAATATCCAATCTCTTTGGGGATTATATTTTAAAGAATCAATAGGCGAAGTGTTAAAAATTTCTGCGTATTCTTTTTGGGAAGAAGAAATAAGCTGAGCAGCAATA
This sequence comes from Cytophagales bacterium, assembly GCA_004294265.1. Lineage (GTDB taxonomy): Bacteria > Bacteroidota > Bacteroidia > Cytophagales > UBA9547 > REAG01. Next base: position 1,428 of record REAG01000040.1, read on the forward strand.
TATTCTTCCAAATCTCTGTGCCAAATATGAGAGCCAAAAGCTGCGGGTGTGGCGTGTGTAATTCTGGTACTAGTTACTAATCCAACGGCATAACCTTGTTTTTTGGCTTTTTCTAAAACAGTTTCTAAAGCAATATTAGATTCTATATCGTAAGAAATCACTTCATTATCTGTTTTTTTTCCAGTTGCATAAACGGTAGCTCCTGGTGCGGAATCTGTTGTCCAAGAGTTAAGCGAATGGGTGGTTGCCATTGCTGTATATTTTAATTTATCTAGGGCTAGAACTTGAAAATCTGGGTCTGAATGTACTCTTTTTCCATCTAATCCTTGTCCCAAAGCCATTCTAGCTGCAGTTTTTGCTGCAATTCCAAATCCATCGCCAATATAAATTATTACATTTTTGGGTTTTTGAGCAAAACTTATAATCGAAAATAAATTAAAAGTTAAAATTAAAATTCTGAATATAGAAATCATACAAATGTTATAATTTCTTAAAAATAAAACATAAATATTGATTTACAGTTTTTTTAAAGGAAATAATATGAAATTTAAATAAAAAATAATATTAAAAGAAGGTAAAAAAGTGGGACCGAATGGAATCGAACCATCGACACAAGGATTTTCAATCCTTTGCTCTACCGACTGAGCTACAGTCCCATCACCTAATTTTGTTAAGGGATTGCAAAGGTAAAAGAATATTTTAATATATAAAAAAAAAGTGAAAATATTTTAAAAATATTTTCACTAAAAACTTGGACAAGGTAATTGTTGAATATATTTGGGCGGCTTTTGCTTTTTATTTGAGCAAAACTCAAAAATAATTGATATTTCATGCGAACCAAAAGTTGAAATCATTCTAGAAAGCGGCAAATCATAACTGTAACAAATCCTGAAATCATATTTTCTGTATCCAACCAAAAATGCCAACGCATCTGAATTTATGCCTTTTCCTGTAATAATTGGAATTCCTCTATACCACGTTCCTAAAACCAAACGAGAGCGTTCGTAGTAAAGTCCAACATCAAATTGTAAAGCATATCCTTGTTGTTTGAGTTGAAAAGCTGGTGTTAGAGTAGATTCATTGGCATCATTAAGTTGAAATTTATAGCCGCCATGCAAAGAAAGTTTCATCGGAACAGGCTGAATGGAATAAGCTCTTATAAATGGATTTCGCAATAAATGATGGGCAGCAATACCTAACCACAAACTTTTTGAGTATAATAAAACCCCAGATGATAAATCAAAAAAGTTGTAACTTCCTAAAATGGTGGGATTATCTGAAGTGCCGCCCACAGGTCCTTGTAAATTCGTAATTTGATCACCAAAAATGTTTTGTGAGGCTGCAGAAGTAAGATATTTGATATGATAAGAAGGTTGCAAACCAATGCGTAGTTGTAAGTTATTGCCTAATTTTATTTGTTTTGCAAATGCTGCCGCAAACTCAAATGTTTGATAACCACCCGCCCCAGGTGTATCGTACATAATATAAGCACCAACACCTGCCCCAATATGTCGCAAGTTTTTATCGCCATAAACAATGCCTGTTTGGTAAGGTCTATCGCCCAAAAACCATTGATTTCGGTAGTTTCCACCTACTCGCCAACACGAGGTTGCTCCTGCAAATGCAGGATTTAAGTACAATGGCGAAGCATAAAACTGTGTAAATTGCACATCTTGTGAAAAAGAATTACATATATATATAGTATAAAAAAATAAAATAATATATTTAATTCTCATCCTTTAAAACGAAAAATTAGATTTAAAATCAATCAAATCATCAAATAAGTTAGTGCCTTCTACATGTATAAATTGTGATAATTTTGAATTTGTAGAAACTTGAATATCATTAATTTTTAAATGTTGATTTATAAAAATAAACTCTAATCTTGGATATAATCCTTGTAAAATCTCAACAATATCTAAAACTTGCAAATTTTTATCAACCAAATTAAATGTATCAGAATCTGAATCTATTGATAAAAATTTACATAAAACTTCCGAAACTAAATCAATATGAATGTAATTTCTATATTGGCGACCATTGCCAATAATGCTAATTTTATTTTTAAAATTAGCATCAAACATAAATTTATTGATAGCTCCATCTATTCTTGAACAAGGCGAATAGCCATAAACATTTCCTAATCTTACTATATAGCATTTTTTGGTTTCAAACAAACGCTTTACTTGCTCCTCTCCACGCCATTTAGAGGTAGCATAAAATGTTTCAGGATTAGGAAAAGATTCTTCTGTAAATAACTCAGAACCAGAACCATAAACTGCCGTGCTGCTAACATATATTACTTTTTGAATATCGGTTTCTTCTATGGAATTTATCAATTCCGATGTTCCCCAATGATTGACTTGCTCAAAAACATGAGAATCAATTAATGGATTTTTGTCTGTTAATGCAGCCAAATGATACACTATATCAATATTTTTTAAAGCTAAACGTAGCTTTCTTGAATCTAATAAATCGCCTTCAATAAACTCAATTTTAGATTTATCAAAAGCATAACTCGTAAAAAAATTAAAATTTTTTCTTGATAAATTATCATAAACAACCACTTTTGTAATATCAGGATTTTGCGTTAATTTATTAACTAATTCGCTCCCAATATAACCTGCACCACCACTTACAAAAACATTCATTTAATAAAGATTTATCATATTAGATTTACAAATATAGTTAATAAGGACTTTTTTAAACAAAAAAATCAATAAATATTCGATTATTTTCGTTTTGGGGTTGAAGGTTTGTATTGATATAATTGTTTTTTTACTGTATTTTTCTTTTTTTGAGGAACAACTTGATTGGTTAATTTTGGTTTATTTTCTTGAATTATATTGTCTTTTACTTTGATATTTTTGTTAGAAACTTCTTCGGTTCGTATTAATTTGTCCATTTTATAATACATAATTTTATCTAAATTACCAGCTTCTGTATAATTGTTCCAAACGCCATTTTTCTTACCAAATAATAAATTTCCTTCCGATTGAATTTTGCCGTTTATAGCATAAAATTTAGACATTCCCGATGGTTCATTTTTACGAAATAAAACTTCTGACTTCAATTTTCCATTTTCATAATAAGAACTTGTAAGTCCTTGTTTATCAGCATTTACCCAAGTTTGATTTTCAAAAACTTTACCATTTTTGAAGTAATAAATAATCGAACCATGTTTTTTTCCTATTCTAAAAGATTCCTGCAAACTATCCTCTCCTGTCATGTAATTGTATTTCCAAATTCCTTCTTTTTTTTCATTTTCAAAATGTTCAGTTCTAGATAATTTACCATCAAAAAAATAGTAATATTTATCTTCAATAATTTTAATATTGTCAACATTTGCAACTTCTTTTTTATTTCCATTCAGGTAATATAATGTGTAAGAACCCGTTTTTTCGCCATTATTATAGTAAAAATCTCCTTTTTTTTC
>REAG01000171.1 GCA_004294265.1 Cytophagales bacterium
GAAAAGCTTTAGATTGGGAATAGAAATTAGTTAACTATTTTTCTTTCTATACTCTGCTGGGCTTTCGCCAGTAAGTTTTTTAAAAGAATTATAAAATGTGGCTTTTGTGTTATATCCACATTTATATCCTACGCCTTCAGCAGAAAAATTATTATATTTTAGGTTTTTAAAACATTCTATTGCCATTTCTATTCTGCAAGTATTATAAAACCTATAAAGATTTTTTGATCAATATACTAATGAAGTAGATTTTTATAAAACTTCGATTTATAAATTACCCTAAATCCGTAAGCCTTAAAAATAAAACCTGAATAAACTTGTTATTCAGGCAACTATTCCTAAATTTATGCTGTAAAACCAACACACAAATGGGTGCAAAACTAGAGCTTTGAAAATACAAAATAATTCTGATAACATTACCCCATTTGCAGGTTTAAATTTTATTTCTAACGATTTTGATTGATCAGAACTTGCTAAAATCATCGAAAATGAACTCCCTAATAAATCAAAACAGCCCACTTATTCACTAAATGACGACATTAAAAGTATGTTTCTTACTTTTTTTATAGGCGGTGATTGTGCATAGGACATGAATAAATATTTAAAATCTACACTTCTTACTATTAAAAGCCTAAAAGTACCTTATGCAGATACCGTTTTAAGAGACCTTAAAAAGCCCTCAACCCCAGAGCTCTTTATATCTCACACAAAAATTGAGCATCAAACCAAAATAAATGACAAACTTATATTGAATCTAGAAAATATTTACAATTAAATTTTTATAAAATCCCTTTCTTATTTCCCTAATGGAAAAGTTATAAAGAAATATATAATTATTTATTAAACTTTATAACAACCTAATAATCAAGGCTTTACTTAAATTTATTAAAAACTGAACTAAAACACGATTTTGACTATGACAATCAAGTAATTCTGTACGAAAAAAATGATTCCAAAATGTAGTACAAAAAGAAGAAAGCTTACCAGCCAAGGATAGCAACAATCGGGCGGCATAACGTGTATCTTGAAAACCGAAATGGCAACTTACCAGCAAAATTTCAACAAGCCGAAACGCCTAAAAAGTGCTATGAAAAACTAAAAGAAAATGGAATAAAAATAGGCAGAAACCGCATGAATTCAGCATCTTACCAAAAAGACGTTATAGAAACAATATAAACCATTTTTTTTCATTTTAATCGTGAAAAAAAAGTTCAAAAAATAACCTATAAGAAGATTTTATAGGCGGTTATCAAAAATTTTAAAAAAAGTATTTTTTTAAAATATATAATCAATAAAAAGTAATTTTAAATAATAAAAAAATTATATTTTTAAATGGATATTTTATTTTTTTTCTAAAATAATTTTTGAAATATTGTTTGCTGATTTTGGGATTACAAAAAATTATTATTCCCCCGTTTGCGGATTTTGTTTTTTCCACCACGGCATTCCTCTATATTTTAAATTTCCGTGGCAATGAATTTTGAGTGTTTTGCATTGGTCTTTATTGCAGCGTTTCATCAAAATTGCTGGTGGATTTTTTTTTGTTCCTTTTTTCTTATTTTTAATGGGTCTTCCTTGCCTGTCAAAATTAAAATTAAACGCCATATCATCTTTGCATTTGGGTGTAATGCAAGAATTAATCGTTATTTGAAATATAAAAAATATTACTAAATATGTTTTATAATGCACCTGCTTTTTTTAATGTTAATTTTACATTTTCCAAAATAGATTCATCCAACAATGGTGAGTTGCACCAAGCTACAACTTTAAGCCAATCTTTTACGTCATTTTCTTTTAAATCATACTTATCTGCAATTAAAGAAGCCTTATTTTTTAGTTCTGAAAACTTGGCAGTAGCTTCGTTGAGGCATCCCATTAAAGCCATAAGAGCCTCTTTATTTTCTTCAATAAAAGCATTTCGAGCCACAATCACAAAGCATGGCCAAGGTGTTGGAATTTCTCCTATTTTTTTAAAAACGCCTTTATCAACCAAAGGTTTTGTCATAAATTTATCCCACAAAAAAACATCCGCTTCGTTGTTAGGCAATGCTTTTGAAGCACCTTCTAAATGATTAATTATTACGAAATTAGCCTCTGGAATTGTAAAGTTGTTTTCAGCAGCCAAAACTTTTGCCATCAAGTGCGAGCCAGAACCTAATCTACTGATTGCAAACCTTTTATCCGAAATATCTTTGGCGTTTTTGTAGTCTTTATTAGCCGAAATATGAATGCCCCAATACAAAGGTGAGTCGGTATAAAACTGCAAAATTGTAGCTGGATTTCCTTTTTCAATAGCCAAAACAGCTCCTTCTGTTAGCAATATTGCAACATCTAATTCGTTGGCTTGCAAGGCATTACACATGGCTCCTGTGCCAGATGCAAAATCATGCCACTGTAAATTTATGCCATCTCTTTCAAAAATACCTTTATTTTTTGCCCAATGAATAGGCATATTAAAATGTTCGGGTACGCCACCCATTTTAATCGTAAATAAGTCTTCAGACATTTTTATTAATTTAGTAATATTTATTTATAAGGGTTCTTGTTGGCTTAAGCAATGAATAGTGCCCAATCCCCAAACGATATTTTTGCAATTTATGCCCAAAACTTTTCTATCGTGAAAGCATTTTTGTAAAATATTTAAAGCTAAATCATCGTTTTTATCTTCAAAAGTTGGTACCAAAACCACGCCATTAGCAATTAAAAAATTGGCATAACTGGCTGGTAATCTTGTATTATCAACTATCAAAGGTTTTGGCATTGGTAGTTCAATAATATTAAAAAACTTACCATCTTGGTCTTTCAAAGTTGATAGAGTTTCCGCATTTTCTTTTAAAATATGATAATTTTCATCCGCTTTATTATGTTCGATGATATTAACGACTGTGGTTTCGTTCACAAAACGATTTAGGTCGTCTATGTGTCCATCTGTGTCATCGCCCACAATGCCATCTTCAAGCCAAAGAATGTTAGTTGCTCCCAAATATTGGGTTAAATATGCCTCAATTTGCGTTTGATTTAGGTGCGGATTTCGGTTTTTATTTAACAAACAAGCCCGAGTAGTGAGCAAAGTTCCTTTGCCATTTACTTCTATAGAACCGCCTTCAAGCACAATTCCAGGTGAAATCATCGGTAAATTTAATTTTTTAGAAATCAAATTCGGAATTTGATTATCAAGATCGAAAGGTGGGTATTTTCCACCCCAAGCATTGTATTCCCAATTTAAAATTACTTTTTTATTTTCTTTATTTCTTACAAAAATTGGTCCATGATCACGACACCAAGCATCATTTGTTGGATGATAAAAAAAAGAAATATTACTTGTATTAAAACCATTGGTTTGAATTTTTGATATGGCATATTTTTCCATTTCTATATCAGCCACATTCACACAAACTTTTTCAAACTGTGCTAAAGTTCCAATCAAAGTGGCATAATCTATAATCATTTTATCGTACTTTCCGTCTTCTTGGGTCCAAGTATCTTGATTTTGAGCCCACGAAAACCAAGTGCAAGCATGGTTTTCCCATTCGGCAGGCATTGTATATTCAATTTTAATTTGCATATTTTTCTTTTGTTATGCTAAATTAATATAAAGGTTTCACATTAGCTTTAAAAACAATATTTATATCTTAAATTTATGGTTTTTAGACTTGTATTCATAAAATTAGTTTTCATGAATGCATTTCTAATGAGTAAAAATTTTCCCTTTTTTTAGTTACTTCATTTTAACTTTAAAATTATATTTTCTAATAATTTATTAAAATCATTTTTTTGATATTTTCTAAGTTAAAACTATTTATATTTAAAAAATTATAAATAACACACTTGAAACTTTTAATTAAACCGTTGGAAAAAGGCTTTTAAAAACATATATTTGCAAAAAATTTAAGTTTTTTTGGCAATTAAGCCAAATTTAAGATTCCAAATTATGTTAGCCATTACCAATATTTCGTTCCTTTTGGGAGCAAGAGCCTTATATGAAAATGCAAGTTTGCATATCAAACCAAAAGATAAAATTGGTTTAATTGGCAAAAATGGCACTGGAAAATCAACTTTATTACGGTTAATTGTTGGAGAATATAAATTAGACGGTGGTTCAATTTCAAAAAGTTCAGATTGCACTATCGGCTTTTTAAATCAAGATTTATTAAGTTACAATAGTGAAGATAGCATCAGAAATGTGGCAATGCAGGCTTTTGAGCGTCAATTATTTTTGCAAAAAGAAATTGATAAAACCTTACACCTCATGGAGACCGCTTATGAAGATAAGTTGGTGGATAAACTTACGCAATTTCAAGAAGAATTTGCTATACTTGATGGTTATACTATTGAAGCAAAAACGGAAGAAATATTAGAAGGACTTGGTTTTTCAACTGCTGATTTGTTAAAACCATTAAAAGAGTTTTCGGGTGGATGGCGCATGCGGGTTATGTTAGCAAAAATTTTGTTGCAACAACCATCGCTTTTATTACTAGATGAGCCTACCAATCACTTGGATTTACCTTCAATTGAATGGGTAGAAAATTATTTGAAAAGTTACGAGGGTGCGGTTGTAATTGTTTCGCATGATAGACAATTTTTGAATAATTGTGTTACAAGCATTGCCGAAGTTTCTGGCTGTAAAATAACGCAATATGCAGGTAATTTTGAGTTTTTTGTAGAAGAAAAAGCACTAAGACAAGAAATTCAAAGAGGGGCGTTTGAAAATCAACAAGCTCAAATCCGACAAACTGAGCGTTTTATAGAACGATTTAAAGCTAAAGCATCAAAAGCAAATCAAGTACAGTCAAGGGTAAAATCTTTGGCTAGAATGGATATGGTTGATGAGGTTATGGATGATAATGCAAAAGTTTATTTCAAATTTAATTTCGGACAACAGCCAGGAAGAAATATTTTAAATCTTGAAAATATTTCAAAATCGTATGGCGATTTAACGATTTTAAAAGGTGCAAATGCAATTATCGAACGAGGAGATAAAATTGCTCTTATTGGAGCAAACGGAAAAGGTAAATCTACTCTTTTAAGAATAATCAGTGGTACAGAACAAATTGAAGGATTTAGAGAAGAAGGTTATAATGTAATAAAATCGTTTTTTGCTCAGCATCAATTAGAAAGTTTAAAACTTGATAATGAAATTTTACAAGAATTAAAAGAGGCAGGAAGCACTAAGCTTGAAGTTGAATTGCGAACCATTTTAGGTTGTTTTCTTTTTGCGGGTGAGGAGGTTTTTAAGAAAATTAAAGTGCTTTCGGGAGGTGAAAAATCTAGGGTTGCTTTAGCTAAAACTTTAATTTCTCAAGCAAATTTCTTGCTTTTAGATGAGCCAACCAACCATTTGGATATGATGTCTGTAAATATTTTAATTCAAGCTTTGCAGCAATATGAGGGCACTTTTGTGGTGGTTTCGCATGATAGAGATTTTGTTTCGAGCATTGCAAACAAAATTTGGTATATCGAAGACCACAAAATAAAAGTTTATCCAGGTCCTTATGATGAATATTTATTTTGGAGAGATAACGTAAAAGCTACCGAAACTGCCTTACCAAAAGCACAAAAAATAGTTGAAACTAAACCAAAACCAGTTGCAATAGATGATTCAGTCAAAAAAGAAGCTGAGAAAAAGCTGAAAGCAAATGCACAAAAAATACAAAGCATAGAAACTGAAATTGCAAATTTTGAAGTAAGTTTAAAAAATATTTCTATGCAATTAGAAAAACCAGAAATTTATTCTGACAATAAAAAAGTAACAGAATTAAACACAGAATATGCCAAAATTCAAAAATTAATGAACGAAAAACAATATGAATGGGATATTTTGGTGGAATAAAACTATAGTATGGTTAAATAAAAAACCTTTTCTAATTTTTAGAAGAGGTTTTTTTATGATTTTTTAAAATTAATTAATAAAATTAAAGCTATGCTTTTAAAAAAATTAATTTACTTTTGAAAACATATTTTTGAGCTGCATACATTACGCCAAATAAAATTGTACAATAAAAAGCATCGCCCATCAAAGTATTTGTAAAAAATGGTATTGCCAAAGTATAACATTCTACAAAACCTGCCCAAGTTTTAGGATAAAAATCGTAGGAAATCCAAACACCAAAATTTGTTACAATAAAGAAAATTACAGAAGATATCAAGGCGGATAAAGCCACATTTAAAACCGAAATTTTCTTTAACAAAAATTGACCTACAAAAACAATCGCTACAAGCGAACCATAAACCCAAACCATGGTGGAATGAAAACCAATAAAAAAATCACTTATCAACATTGCTAAAATTGGAACTACGAAAGCAAAAAGATTTTTTTTGAAATAAGAAGCTGCCATTAAACCAATTGCTGCAATAGGCGTAAAGTTTGGTATATGCGGAACCAATCTGCTAAGTGTTGCTGCCAAAACTAGAAAAATTATAAAAACCGTATTTTTAGAAATAGTCATATCTTTTAAAATTATAATGCAAAGTAAACAATTTTTTAAATCAAATAATACTTTTATTCATTACTTATTTATCCTCATTTCTTCTCACTTATATTAATATTAAAATATTATTTAAATAAAGTTTTTATTATTATTATAATAGTGTTGATATGTTGATAATCATTTATTAACAAAAATGTATATTTATCCACACGATATTTCTTTGTTTATGTAATACAAATCCACTATTTTATTCTAATTTAATAACTGTATAATTTTGTTGTTCATAAATTAATTGATTATAACTTTTAGTAAATTAATTATGTTTAACAAAACTTTTAGTAAATACACTTTTTTATAAATACACCAATTATTGAGCTTAGTTATCCAACTTATTTAGAAATTAATGTTAATATCTTCTATGTCCCAGTTCGTTTTTACCTCCATAACATTCTTAAATAACAAACTTTTCTCTGGTAAAGTGTTGTTTTTGTAATGACCTACGTTCCAATAATCGTTATCATTTTCATCAATCCAAACTCTAACGCTATATTTTCCATTTGGAATATTGCTTAATTGAATTGTTTTTTTGTTTTTTGTTTTATCATAAATTTTACCTTTATCATTCAAAATTTCAACAAAATAGTTTCTCTTTGTTGTATTAATTAAAAAGGTGGCATAGTTTTCTTCTTCTATTTTCTTCGGTTTTTCTACTTTGTATGTTACTATAACTTTAGCATTTATATCATTTTTGACAGAGTAAAATGCTTTATTTTCTACTGTTAAAATAACTTGTTTTTTTGCTGTTTTTTGAAATATATAATTTATAGTTGCTTCATCTTTTGTTTTATTCCATTGAATATTTTTTTCAGAAAGCACAGTTTTTTCGGTGCTATCTTTTGTAAAATAGAGTTTATTATAATCTGTTTTTATTACAGGATTTATAAAATTTAATTTATATAAAATGGTATCTTTATAAAGAAACTCCTCATTTTTATTTTTTATAATATTTTTAATGTGTTTTATTTTAGACGTATCAGTTCTTAATATTTTTAGATTAATAATTGTGTCGTTCAAACTACTGTCCTGTAAATATAATTTTACAGGCAATGTATCTTTATCAAAAGTATTTTTATAGATGATAATTTCTTTTTTATTTTCTGCCATTTGATAATATAAATTAGAATCACAATCAATTTTATAATCTTTGATAACATCATCTAATTTTAAAATTATTTCTGCATCGTCTTTTATTGAATTAATGGTTGGTTTTTTTACATCGTTTAATGAAAGCAATAATTCTATCTTTAAATCTTTACTTGAATCTACCGAAATATTTTCTTTTAAGAATCCTAATTTTTCTTTTCTGCTATCTAATATAAAATTCTTGTTTTTATCTTCAAAAGCCAATATTTTGTAAATGCCGTGTTTTATAAATTCTATAAAAAACGAACCTTTTTCATTTGTAAATCCGTAATAGTCAGGCTTTTGTGTATCTATATTTAAAGTATCGGTGTAGCTGTACAATCCAATAAAAATATTTTTTAAGGTATCTCTACTGTACGCATCAACCACAAAGCCTTTTACTGAACCAGAATCTATAGAATTACAATTACTAAAAATTAATTTATCAGTTGTTAATAGATTTCCTTCGTTAGCATCTTTTATACCTTTTTGAAAATCTATACTAAAAGTTTTACAATTTGTTTTTTGTAAATAGCCTTTAGGAAATTTAATGACGAGATCGTTATTATTTGTTTCGGTTTCATAATCTCCAATAATTTTAGGATTGACAATAAGATTGTTTTTTAATTCTTTTGTATCAATTCTTTCATTAAATTGTATAATAATTTTATCTTTTTTATAATTTAGTTCATTGTTGTATGGTCGAGTTTGAACAATTACGGGAGGTTTAATATCTTTCAATCCACCTTGTGGAGGACTAATACTTGCACAATTATCAAGAATTGTAATTGTGCTAATAAGTATTAAATAAGAATAGTATTTTTTTAAATTAGATTTTAATAATTTCATTTATCTATTTAAGTGAATCATAAGAATTGAAATATCTGAAGGGTTTATACCACTAATTCGAGAAGCTTTTCCTAAAGTATCAGGCTTCATTTTGCTTAATTTTTCTTTTGCTTCAGCTGAAATGGCGTGAACTTTATGGTAATTAAATTCGGGTGAAATTTTAATAAAGTCTATTTTCTTTAAACTTTCTGCTACTTTTTGTTCTTTTTCTATATAACTATCATATTTTGCATGTATTTCTACTTGTTCTAATATGTCAGGAGCAATATTTTCAAAATATATTTTTATGTCATTATTGATTGTTTTGAAATCTGTTATTTGCAGCTGTGGTCTTTTAAGAAGTTGATAAAAAGAAGTTTTTTCTCGTATTTCTGCATTTTCTGTTGCTCTCAAGAATGAATTTATTTCATCCAAAGGCAATTTCATTTCTTTTATTTCTTCTATAATTTTATCTGAACCATTAATTTTAGCTGTTACTAAATCCATTCTTTCTTGTTCTGCCAAACCAATGTCATATCCTTTTTTAGTTAAACGAATATCTGCATTGTCTTGACGAAGCATTATTCTATATTCTGCTCTTGAGGTAAACATACGATAAGGTTCGTCTGTACCTTTGTTAATTAAGTCATCAATTAAAACAGCTATGTAAGCATCAGAACGTAAAAGTTCAAACGGTTCTTTTTCTTGAACAGCTAAAGAAGCGTTTATACCAGCCATTAATCCTTGAGCTGCAGCTTCTTCATAACCTGTTGTGCCATTTATTTGACCTGCAAAGAACAGATTTTTTATTAATTTAGTTTCTAATCTGCTATTTAATTGTGTTGGTGGGAAAAAGTCGTATTCAATAGCGTAGCCTGGTCTGAACATTTTTACATTTTCAAATCCTTGAATTTTAGAAAGTGCTTTATGTTGCACATCTTCAGGCAGCGAAGTTGAAAAACCGTTTACATAAACTTCAACTGTGTTCCAACCTTCAGGTTCTACAAATATTTGGTGTCTATCTTTATCTGCAAATCTGCTTACTTTATCTTCAACCGAAGGGCAATATCTTGGTCCAAGACCTTTAATTCTTCCAGAATACATAGGAGATTTCTCAAATCCTGTTTTAAGAATTTCATGAACTTCGCTATTTGTATAGGTAATATGGCAACTTCTTTGGTTTTGTACAGCTTTGCTGCTTGGTAAATACGAAAACTTTTCAGGATTTTCATCTCCTTTTTGTTCTTCCATTATATTGTAGTTTAAACTACGTCCATCAATTCTTGGTGGTGTTCCTGTTTTCATTCTCCCAGCTTCAAATCCTAATTGAATGAGCTGTTCTGTAATTCCTGTGGCTGATTTTTCGGCTGTTCTACCGCCAGAAAATTGTTTTTCGCCAATATGAATAATGCCGTTTAAGAAAGTTCCGTTAGTTAAAACCACTGATTTAGAATGAATTTCTATTCCCATTCCAGTTTTTACGCCACAAGCCTTTCCGTTTTTGATGATAAGACTTGAAACCATTTCTTGCCAAACATCCACATTTTGATTTCTTTCTAAAGCCAATCGCCATTCTTCTGTAAATTTCCATCTATCGTTTTGTGAGCGAGGGCTCCACATGGCAGGACCTTTGGAACGGTTTAACATTCTAAACTGTATGGTTGTTAGGTCTGAAACTATACCAGACATTCCGCCAAGAGCATCAATTTCTCTTAGTATTTGTCCTTTAGCTATTCCACCCATGGCAGGGTTGCAGGACATTTGTCCAATTCTTCCCATATCCATTGTAATTAACATGACAGAGTTACCCATCTTTGCTGCTGCGTGAGCTGCCTCGCATCCAGCATGACCTGCACCAACCACAATTACATCGTATTCTTTAAACATAATTTTATTTAATTATAAATGTTCCACGTGGAACAAAGATTTTTAATAATCAATTTGTTTACAAAAATAAGCATTAAATATTTGTAATATATCAATGTTTTTTATTAAGATTTGTTTTTTAAAATGTTCCACGTGGAACAATTTTATTGTTGCCTCTTTATTATATTTTTGCCCTATGGAAATTCCTCATTTGCTCTATTATGAAAGGTATTATACGCCTTTGGGCAATACTTTTCAAGTTCATTCAACACACAAAGGCGAAGAACTTGTGAAAAATACTTATATAGCAGAGTTTTTAATTGATAAATTTGGTGGTGATTTAAGGTTGTTGCCAAATCAAATCAACGACCCTTTGCTTTATAATTTATTAATGCCCTTTAATACAAAGTTTGGAAAGTTTTCTGACGCTTTTTGGAATAATGAAATTTGGGAGTTTAAAACCAATACTACAGGCAAAATTTCTACTTTAAGAAAAGAAATTGAGAAAGCTCATAAACAAGCCTATTGCGTAGTTATTAGATTTGATTTTAGTGTTTCAACAAAAGAAATTTATAGAGCTGTAAAAGGTGAAATTATCAGCACCAATACTCTTGAAAAGGTTTGGGTTATACAAAACAAAAAAATATTAAAATTTAACCGCAATCAACTTATAAAAAAACCTCGCAATGCTTAGTTACGAGGTTGGGCTACAGCGGTTGGTTCTTATGTGTCAACCTCCGTGATGCAAATATATAAACTATTATTTAAAATCACAATATTTTTTATAAATAGATAATTGTTTCACGTGGAACAATTCTTGAAATTTAATTCTTTTTTAACACTTTAAGTAAATGATTTTCTATATTTGTTAAATGCCTTTAAATCTTAAATTATTAAAAAGTCAGTACTTTTTAAATTATAAAGATTTCCAAAAGATTAATATAGAAAACGCCTTTGAAACTATTAAAAATAAACCTTTAAGTTTGGATGAATTTAAATTTTATTTGGCTAATTCAGCCGTGCATTCATCTAATATTGAAGGCAACACAGTTAGTTTTTATACTTATTTAAAATCATCTGAATTTAATTTGCATTTAAAATCAAAAGAAATGAAAGAAATTGATGATTTAATAAAAGCTCATCAATTTGCCAAGGAAAATGATATAGCATTAATTTATGTTTTAAAAGCATATGGTGTTTTGACAAATAACATTTTAATTAAAAAGGAAAGAGGTAAAATTAGAAATGTGAAAGTTGGCGTAAGAAGCGATGGGCGGTTAATTTATTTAGCTATTGAACCTGAATTTGTAAAGCAAGAACTTGATTTGCTTTTTGCAGACATTTCGGTTTTATTAAATGCCGATTTGTCTTTAGATGAAATCTTTTATTATGCAGCCCTAATTCATTTAGTGTTTGTAAATATTCATCCTTTTGTTGACGGAAATGGAAGAACAACTCGATTATTAGAAAAATGGTTTTTATCTAAAAAGATTGGAGAAAGTGCTTGGTTGATTACTTCCGAAAAATATTATTGGTAACATAGATTAAGTTATTACGATAATTTAAAAATTGGCGTTAATTATTATGAAATAGACTATCAAAAATCTATTCCTTTTTTGTCTATGCTACCTTTATCTTTAGTTGATAGCATTTAGTTTTGTTTCACGTGGAACATTTTTTGTTACACAATGCGTTAAAAAAATAAGATTTATTTTTGTTATATTTCATAGTTAAGTCCTGTTTCAATGCTTTATATTTGAGCCATATTTAATCACTTACATGAGCGAACCTATCAAGCACGAATGTGGAATAGCACTTATTCGTTTAAGAAAACCTTATAAATATTATATCAATAAATATGGTTCAGCTTTTTATGGCATCAATAAGTTGTATATACTTATGGAAAAGCAGCACAACCGAGGACAAGACGGAGCTGGTGTGGCGGTTGTAAAGCAAAATGTAAAAGCGGGTGTTCCTTATATTCATCGTTGCCGTTCTATTGAACAACAATCAATTCCAGATATTTTTTCGAGAATAAATAGAAAAGTAAAAAAAGCCATAAAAGGAAATAAAGATAAAAGAACCGATGCCGAATGGATGAAAGAAAATGTGCCATTCACGGGTGAAGTTTTGTTGGGACACCTTCGTTATGGCACTTATTCAGGAAATGCTATCGCTAACTGTCACCCTTTTATAAGAGAAAATAATTGGAAAAGCCGTACGTTAGCCGTTGCAGGTAATTTCAACATGACCAACGTAGATATGCTTTTTAACAAACTTGTTGAGCTTGGTCAGCATCCAAGAGAAATGGCGGACACTGTTACTGTGTTAGAAAAAATCGGACATTTTTTGGATGAAGAAAATCAATATATTTTTGATTTACACAAAGATAGAATCGATAATTTACAAATGAGTAATTTGATAGAAAACAAAATAGATCTTCAAAAAGTGCTGAAGCGATCATGTAAAGATTTTGATGGGGGTTATGCTATGGCAGGAATAACTGGTTATGGTGGAGCTTTTGTGGCGAGAGATCCAAACGGAATTCGTCCCGCTTATTACTATGCTGATGACGAAGTTGTTGTGGTTGCATCCGAAAAACCAGCCATAAAAATTGCTTTCAATATTAATTATTCAGATATTAAAGAAATAAAACCTGGTCATGCTCTTATCATAAATAAGGACGGAGAGTATGGAGAATATATGTTTAGAGAACCTATGCAGAAGTTATCTTGCAGTTTTGAACGCATTTATTTTTCGAGAGGAACCGACCCAGACATTTATACAGAAAGAAAAAGATTAGGAAGTAATCTTTGCGAGCAAGTTTTAAAAGCTGTAAATTATGATTTAGAAAATACTGTTTTTTCTTATATTCCGAATACTGCCGAAACTGCTTTTTTGGGTTTAATGCAATCTGTTGACGATTATTTGGTAAAACATCGTATAGATTTTATAAAAAAAGGAAAATATACAACAGAAGATCTTCAAAAAACACTTTCTTTCCAACCTAGAATTGAAAAGTTAGTTATCAAAGATGCTAAATTGAGAACATTTATAACCAATGATAATGATAGAAGTGGAATGATTTCGCATGTGTATGACACTACTTACGAAGTAATTAACAAAAGAATAGATACTTTAGTTATTCTTGATGATTCAATTGTACGAGGAAGTACGCTCGAAAAAAGTATTTTAGCGATGCTAGAAAGATTAGAACCAAAGAAAATAATCATTGTTTCTTCAGCTCCTCAAATTCGATATCCAGATTGTTATGGAATAGATATGTCTAAAGTGGGCGAATTTGTTGCATTTAGAGCCATGCTTGAACTTATAAAAGATTTTGATAAAGAATATTTACTAGATGAGGTTTATGAAAAGTGCAAAAATAGCTTAGAACTTGATGCCGAAGATGTTGAAAACTATGTAAAAAAACTGTATGAGCCTTTTACTTATGATCAATTATCTAATAAAATTGGGCAAATAGTAACACCATCAAGCATGAAAGCGGAAGTTCAAATCGTTTATCAAACCATAGAAGGAATGCATCAAGCCATTCCATATCATTCAGGAGATTGGTATTTTACAGGTAATTATCCTACCCCAGGTGGAAATAAAGTCGTAAATAAGGCTTTTGTAAATTTTATGGAAGGAAAAACAGGAAGAGCTTATTAAAATATTTTCAAGTTTTTTTTTGTTACTTTTAATTTATTAAAAAATGAAAATATAAAACCATTATATTGCATAAATTTTGTATTAATTAAATAATAAATTGAAAAAAAACAATATTATAATAGCGATTTTAGGTTTGATTTTTTGGAGTTGCGAACAAAAGCAAACCGAAATATCAAAACCAGAACCTAACCGATTTAGTAAACAAATTATAAAATCAAATCTAACAGAACCCATCGCACTTGCTATTTCTAACACAGGCGATGTGTATTTTTGCCAACGCAAAGGTGAAATTTTTATTTATAAACCTAAAAGCGGTCTTTATAAGAAAATATCAACATTTTTAGTAGATGAGTATGCAGGAAATGGAATTATGGGCTTAACACTTGATCCTAATTTTGACTATAATAAAAGGATTTATGTTTTTTATATAGACACCTCTTCTAATTATAAATTATCAAGATTTAAAATTGAAGAAGATACAATATTTAAATCAAAAGAGGAACTTATCTTTAGTTTTCCGATTGACCATGAACCAGGAGCACATAACGGAGGAACTATTTTGTTTGATAAAGAAGGAAACTTACTTATTTCTACAGGAGATAACACTCCGCCTTGGCAAGGAAATGGCTATCCACCTCATGAACAAATTGAAGGAAGAGAAATGTATGACGCTTTGAGAACAGCAGCAAACACCAACGATTTTAGAGGAAAAATTTTAAGAATAAAACCGTTAGATAATGGAAAATATGTAATTCCCGAAGGTAATTTGTTTCCCAAAAATGGTTCTCAAGGAAAGCCAGAAATTTATGTGATGGGATGCCGAAATCCTTGGAGAATGAGTATTGACAACAAAACTGGTTATGTTTATTGGGGCGAAGTTGGACCAGATGCAGGTTTGGATAGTACAATAGGTCCAAGAGGATATGATGAAATTAATCAAGCACGAAATGCAGGAAATTTCGGTTGGCCCATGTTTATTGCCGATAATAAACCCTATTCTTTTGTTCATTTGCTCGAAAATTCGCCTGGAGAAAAGTTTGATATTACAAATTCTATAAATCCTTCAAAAAATAACACAGGATTAAAACGGTTACCTCCCCCTCAAAAAGCACTTATTTATTACCCATACTCTGAATCTAAGGAATTTCCGTTAGTAGGAAAAGCTGGCAGAACAGCTTGTGCGGGTCCCGTATATGATTTTATGAAATCAAAAAATTCTACTGTGAAATTTCCAAAATATTACCATGATAAATTATTTATTTACGAATGGATGCGAGATTGGGTAATGGCAGTTACTTTGGATAAAAATGGAAACTATAAAAGTATGGAAAAAGTTCTTGAAAATACACCTTTTGTACATCCAACCCACATGGCATTTGCCCCAGATGGCTCTTTATATGTTATTGAATATGGAATGATTTGGTATGCTCAAAATAAAGAAGCAAGTCTTTCTAGAATTATTTTTAGCGAAGGTAATAGACCACCCGTAGCAAATATTACTTGTAAAGATACAATTGCATCTACAGGTACAAAAATTATTTTTAATGCCAATAAATCTTTTGATTATGATGGAGATTCAATACTTTATGAGTGGTCTATTAACAACGAAAAGTCATTTTCTAATAAAAAATCTTCTGCTTATCTATTTTCAACACCAGGTATTTATATGTTACAATTAAAATGCCAAGATAGTAAGAATTTTACATCTTCAATTACGAAAAAAATTATCATTGGAAATACATATCCAAAACTAAAAATAAATATAAAAGGTAATAATAAGTCATTTTATTTTACTAATAATCTAAATTATTTTATTGAAGTTTTTGATTCTGAAGACAAAACTATTGATTCATCAAAAATAGAGTCAAATATTACTTATATTCCACAAGGAAATGATATATACCCAATGCTAACTAACCATAGCGAAGCTCCAATTGAAAGACAAATAACAGAAAATAAGCTAATTGCAGCTAGTGATTGCAAAAATTGTCATGCCATGAGTAAAAAATCCGTTGGACCCTCTTTTATAGAAATTAGTAAGAAATATTCTAATGACGCCAGGTCAATAAATGTTTTAGTATCTAAAATCATTAAAGGGGGTGCTGGTGTTTGGGGTGAACATGCTATGTCTGCACATCCGCAAATATCTCAAAATGATGCTAAAAGTATGGTAGAATATATATTTTCATTATCGGAAACACTTCAAAGTAATATTGGAAAATATTCAAAAAATATTAAACCGAAAGGTGTTATTTCTGCCGAAGAGTTTAACAACAAAACGGGTTGGTTTTATATTACATCTACTTATTCGGATAAAGGTTTTGAAGGCAAAAATTCTTTAATAAAAACAGAAACATATATTCTTAAAAATCCGTCAATAAAGTGTATTGACTCTGATACAATGCATAGTTGCACTACTATCGAACAACAATTTCCAAAAAAGAAATATGTAGGAGGTTTTAATGAAAATTCGTATTTGGTTTTTAAAAACATAGATTTATCTTCGCTTACATCGGTTTCAATAAAGGTTAATTCAAAATTTGCAAATGGCGTTTTGCAAATAAGAAAAAACTCACCAAAAGGCGAAATTTGGGCTCAAGCCAAAATCACACCTCAAAAAGAGTGGGATTTGTGGGAAACAGTAATAGTACCAACCGTTTTAGCAACAGAAACTTGTGATTTATATTTAATGTTTGATAAAGCTATAACTACGAATGATTCTTTTGAATACAATATGATAAATTTAGATTATATAAAGTTTAATAATCTTGAATTAGTAAAATCAAAATAAATTTGTAGAAAAGCCCATATATATTATTATAATTGTAAACGCCACATTCGTAAGATTTTTCATTATCGGGACGTTTCCCTCCCCTTGGATTCTGCGGCTTCGTAGCAGAAATTGG
>REAG01000041.1 GCA_004294265.1 Cytophagales bacterium
ATTGTAAAAAGGTTGATTTTAGAACAAGATTTTAATTTAGAAATAATTTCAAAACACATTAAAAAATATCCACTTAAAGATAATAGTAAAAAAGTATATGACAGTTTACAAATTGCTGAATTTAATGAATATGCTGCCAAAAGAGTCGCATTAAATGACTCTTTTGATTTTAAAAAAATCAACAAAATACCTTATGCTAAAGAAGGAAAATCTCCAATTGCGGAACTTCTTAAAAAGCATTTATCAGATAATAATAATGAGCCAAAATTAGCATTTTCGGGAGAAGGACTAGAAAATCTCACTAAAAGAAATAATGGGAACCCCATTACTAAAATTACAATTTACGAAAAAAAATCAATAGAAGATAAATTTAATGGGAAATATGTGGAAATTGATGCCGGAGCGAATGTTTACTTTATTATGTATGAGAATACTCACACAGGAATAAGAGAAAAAATGTACTCCCTTGCTGCACACAAAGCCATAGAAAGGTTAGTCGCTGGCAAAAAAATTGCAGACTATAAAGAAGGGTACAAAACGATAATTATATCGCCCAATGATTTGGTTTATATGCCAACAGAAGCGGAAAGGCAAAACCCTGAATTGATAGATTTTGAAACTAAAGATTTAAAGAAAAGACAAGAAATATTTGGTAGAATTTATAAAATGGTGAGTTGCTCAGATAAAGAGTGTCATTTTATTCCTCATTACATTTCAAAATCAATAATAGAAAAGGATGAATTAGGATCAAATGAGAAAGCTGAAAAAGCATGGGATGGGTTAATTCAATATTTGCCTGATTCGAAAGGTAAATTATCACGAAAAAATACGGGTAGTATGATTAAAGACCACTTTATTAAACTAAAAATCGACCGACTTGGCAACTTCTCCAAAGCTACTACATAACGCTCTTTTATTGAAATTATCCCCATAAATATTTAACAAAATGCGTTACGCATTTTGCGTAACGCATTTTGTTAAATATATTTTAGTATATTTGTGCATAAAATTATAAAAAAATGCAAGAAATAGAATATAATCCGTTCATTATCAAGGGATATTACGATAAATTTCATTTTTGTGATAGAGATTATGAAACTAATAAACTGGTTACAAACCTAAAAAATCAGACCAATACTACTATTTTTTCGCCTCGCAAACTAGGAAAAACAGGTTTAATTTATCACATTTTTGAATCCTGCAAGGCAGAAATAAACTGCAAAGTCCTTTATGTAGATCTTTATGCCACTCAAAATATAAGCGATTTTACAAGTCTTTTGGCAAAAGAGGTATTTTTAAATATTCCTAAATCAAAAAGCCTAACCACCAAATTTTTGGATAGCATCAAAGCTCTACGACCTGTCGTTAGTTTCGATCCGCTCACAGGAAACCCCGAAATGTCGCTCAACATGATGACCGACCAAACACCCAACGAAAATATCAAAAGTCTTTTTCAATACCTCGATTCGCTCGGAATGCCTGTTTATATAGCATTTGACGAGTTTCAGCAAATCGTACATTACCCCGAAACCAATACCGAAGCCTTGCTCCGAACCATTTTGCAACAATTAAGGAACTGCGTTTTTATATTTGCAGGCAGCCATGCTACGCTTATGAATGAGCTTTTTAATAGTGCCAAAAGACCTTTTTATAGCAGTACCTCTTCCCTATCTTTAGGTAAAATACCCACTGAAATATACCATACTTTTATACAACAACTTTTTAAATCAAGAGGCAGAAATATAAGTACCGAAGCCATTGATTTTATTTTGAATTGGACCACCGGCTATACCTATCCTGTTCAATACGTTTGCCACGAAATATTTGCCACAGGAAAGCGTAATATTGATATGATTTTCACTAAATTAGTAGCAGCCCAAATATTGCAAGAACAAGCCCATATATTTCTACAATACCGTAACTTGATTACAGCCGCACATTGGCAGCTGCTGAAAGCATTGGCAAAAGAAGAAAGCACCATGCAGCCATTCAACAAAGATTTTCTTACAAAATACAAACTAGGAGCGGCATCTAGCACCAAACGCTCGCTCGAATCGTTGATAGATAAAGAACTTATTTTGGAAGAATCTACTGAAAACGGAACCGAATACAGTGTGTACGACAAACTGTTTTTACGCTATTTGCAACGATTGCCCTAAACTCCGAAAATGTATGCTCAAACGAACCATTTATTTCTCAAATCCAGTTTATTTACGAACCCAAAACGAGCAATTAGTTTTTAATTTGCCCAATGCACAAGGTTTGGATGAAATAGGAAAGCTCAATACAATTCCAATTGAAGATATTGGAATCGTGATTTTGGATCATCAGCAAATCACTATTTCGCATGGATTAATTTCTAAATTATTGGAAAATAATGTAGCCCTTATTACTTGTGATGCCAAACACCATCCCACAGGATTGATGCTCAATTTGGACGGACACACCTTGCAATCGGCACGATTTAAGGCTCAAATAGAAGCATCAGAGCCTTTGAAAAAGCAATTGTGGCAACAAACTATAAAATCAAAAATAGCCAACCAGGCGGCATTTTTGAAATCTTTAGGCATCGAAACTGGCAATATGCAGCGTTGGGAAAACGTTGTGAAATCAGGAGATTCCGAAAACCACGAAGCACAAGCCGCAGCTTATTATTGGAAAAAAATATTTTCGCCTTTGGCAAACCTTCCAAGTTTTAAAAACCTGGAAGGTTTTACGAGGGAAAGAGAGGGTTTTTATCCGAATAATATTTTGAATTATGGCTATGCTATTTTGCGAGCCACCGTGGCTCGAAGTTTGGTAGGTTCAGGACTTTTGCCCACTCTTGGAATTCATCATCGCAACCAATACAATGCCTACTGTTTGGCAGATGATATTATGGAACCTTACCGTCCTTTTGTAGATAAACTTGTGTATGAATCTGTAAAAGAAAATCCAACACAAATCGAATTAACAAAAGAAACAAAGTCCAGATTATTACAAATTCCTGCACTAGATATATTAATTGATGGTTCAAAAAGTCCATTGATGGTTGGCATACAGAAAACAACTCATTCGCTCTATAAATGTTATGAAGGCGAAAGCAGAAAAATTACCTATCCCCTACTTTGTAACTAGAAAAATTTAATATCTTACTAGAAACACTTATCCACAACATTACGTACAAGCCATGTATAATGTATTTCTATTTTTTAATAGCAACTATAAATATAATTTAATAATGTTAGACAGGCTAAACGAATACAGAATTATGTGGGTAATGGTCTATTTTGATTTGCCTGTGGTAGATACCAAAGAGCGAAAAGCAGCCACCAAATTTCGTACCGAAATGATGCGAGATGGCTTTACGATGTTTCAATATAGTATGTATATGCGGCATTGCTTTAGTAGCGAAAATGCAGATGTGCATATTAAAAGAATACAAGAACTCTTGCCAGAAAAAGGGCATGTAGTAATAGCCAAAATCACAGATAAGCAATTTGGTGATATGAAAATATTTTATTGTAAAGAGAAAAAAGTGCGTAAAGATTTGCCCCAGCAGCTAGAAATGTTTTAAAATGATTAAAAATATTTTAGATTTAATTTTTATATTTTTTTGTCTATATTTAATCATAAATGGAACTATTACGGAAGGTTTTAAGGGTTTTTTAGTTGGTAAATAAACAATAATATGAATAGAAGCGATTTTATTAAAAATGTTACTTCGCTAGTGGGCTTTTCTGGTTTGCCCAAAGAATGGATTAAATCCTATAAAAAAGTATATCTATTGCAATTTTTTGTGCGTGGGTTTCAATTTAATGATGGTTTAAAGGCATTGGATAAATTAAAAGATAAACAACTTTTGAACTTAAAGCGAGAGCCAGAAAATCCGTATGACAAAAATGCTATATCACTTTACTTTAATGATTTAAGAATTGGTTATGTACCCAGAGAAGATAACGAAGTTTTGGCTCGGCTGATGGATGCCGAGGTGGTTGAGTTATTGGCAGAAGTGGTAAAAATAAATAAAAATGTAAGCAGTTGGGAGAACGTAAATGCGTGTATCTATGTGTTGAAGCAAGAAAATAAAACCATTACTGAAAATAATATACGTTGCTTTGAACTTGAATCTCCAAATTATTTTACACTTAGCCACACGGATGATAGTTATATTTCGAGAGTAAGTTATAAGAAAAATGAGAATAGTTTTGGCGAAAATTTCTATGATTTATTGGTTGAAAAGAGTAACAACGATCGTATTTATGATTTAATTCATAACAATTTTAGCAGCCAAGAGTTTGAACTGGCATTTGAAAAAGGGATGTTTGTAATTGATATAAGTAAAATTAAATCTGAAGTTTTGGAACATATTCAAGAAACCGAAGATTTGATTTATTATGAACTAAATGATAGTAAATATTATATCACTTCTGGAGCGGATTTTGTTGCTGAAAATATCAATGAAATCAAAGATTTTAGTTCAATAAAAACAGCAACCCAAGAAATATTATATGAAATAATTTGGAAAAACCCATAAAATACAGGGAAGTTGATTTTTAGAAACAAAAAATGCTACCTTTTGAGTAGCATTATATTGTATTGACATACGATTTTTAATTCGTAAATTTTGATATAACACCTTGATTGTCAGATAATAACACGCATCGTGTTGTTATCAATATGTCAAAGATACGATTTTGAAAGCAAATCACAACAAAACCAAAATCACCTACTTGAATTGAATTGTTGTTATCAATAGGTAGTGTTCAAAAAAGTGTGTAATAGCAGTAAGAAAAATCACATTTTAGAGATAGATTGAGTCCGCAGCTTTTTGTCTAACATTATCAAATGGCGT
>REAG01000042.1 GCA_004294265.1 Cytophagales bacterium
ATTATTTATGTATCTAAGAGATTATCTCGATGATTATTTAAAACATTCTAACATCAATCTTTACATAGAAACAGAACCAAATATTTTGCCAGAAATAAAGCTTCCAACAAGCTATATTCGAGAGATTTTGCCTATTGTAAAAGAATCTATCACTAATATTTTAAAACATGCACAAGCCCAAACCATTTGGTTTAGGTTTAAAATTACTTCCCAAGAATTACAAATTACAATCATGGATGATGGAATAGGAAAAATGGATGACCTAAATAAAAAAGGAAATGGACTTAAAAACATGCAGCATAGAGCCAAAAAAATTGATGCTCAGTTTGAAATTTCAGAAAACAAACCACAAGGAATTGTGTGTACATTAATTTGCAAACTCTCAAATTAAATGAAATTTGTATTTTAATTTTTTATATAAAGTCCAATAAATAATTACAATTACTTTTTAACTTTTCCCCATTGGGGAAATAAGAAAGGGGTTTTCTAAAAATTTAATTGTAAATATTTAGTGGATTCAATATAATATAATTATTTGCGAAGCAGTCCCTCCCCTTGGAGAGAGATTTAGGGTGGGGTTTCTGTGTGTACATTAATTTGCAAACTACCCGTTTGAGGTAGTTTATATATGATTATAATTTTTACTTTTGCAACATGATTACACCTAATAAAACAAGAATTTTAGTTATTGAAGACAATCAAACAGTAAACGAAACACTGTCTGAATATATCAATAATGTACCTAAATTATGTTTAGCAGGTTCTTATTTTAATTGCGAAGATGCGATTAAGAACTTAAAAAATGATTTGCCTAGAATAATTTTGATGGATATTGATTTGCCAGGAATGGATGGTATTGAAGGTACTAAAAAGATTAAAAAACTTTCTCCCAAAACGGATGTAATCATCATAACCGTTTTTGAAAATAGTGAAAATGTATTTGCTGCTCTTTGTGCGGGTGCTACTGGATATTTAACCAAAAATATCGACAATCAAGAACTAGAAAGTTCAATAGAAGAGTGTTTGCAAGGTGGAGCACCTATGAGTATGAAAATTGCAAAAATGGTAATTAATTCGTTCAATAAAAATCAAAAATCGCCACTCAACGAGCGAGAAACAGAAATACTCACTTTACTAGCCCAAGGCAAGAGTTATCAGAGTATAGCCGAGCTTATTTTTGTTTCCAAAGATAATGTAAAGTATCATATCAAAAAGATTTACAGCATTTTGCAAGTAGATTCTAAAGAAGAAGCCATAGAAGTGGCAAACAAGCAAAAGTATATTTAGTTGAATGTATTTAGAAGTTTCGTTTTGATTTTTTTACTTGTTTATAACACAATTTTATCGATTTTTAGAAAATTTGTAATACAGTCATATCCAATACATGCCATGTCACGAATTGCTGGAATAAGTCCCGAAACAAACGCCAAAGGAGTGGTTACCAAAATCACTATTGACCTAAAAAAACATCCACAGGCAAAAGCTCCATTGGTAGAATTAGGATTGATTGAAGAAGATGTGTTTCAAACTATGGTAAAAAACAGAAATTATACTCCAATTGAAGAAGCTAGAGTTAAATTATTAAACTTTACAAAATCACTATGGAAATAGTTTTTAGTGATGAGATAAAAATAGAATTCCTAAATAATTTTTATCCTTTGCGGAAATAAGAAAGTGGCTTTTAAGAAAATTTAATAGTATATATATGACCCAATATAAACTACTAATAGCATAGCCTATGTAAATACATTTTAAAAGTAAAACATAAATATTTCTTTCAAAACTTCATTAATTATCAATTCTCAAGGGCAAAAGAGGTCAAAAAACGTAGTTTTTTGTGTTTTTGGTAATTAAATGGGCTGTTCCATTTTTAAATCCTTAACTCAAAATTAATTTCTGACCTGGTCTTACATCATTTGAGCGAAGTTTATTTAACTTTTTAAGCAATTTGAGTGAAACATCTAATTTTTGGCAAATACTCCAAAGCGTATCGCCATGTTGTACTTTGTAGGTTGAGTTTCGATTTGAAACTCTTTTTGTGTTTTTTGTTTGATAATTAGTAAGTTTTTTATCAAAATTCTTCTGAGTTTCATCTCTCCAAATAGTAAGTTTTTGTCCGTATTTTAAGTTTTTAGCTTTTAAACGATTCCAAGAAATAATTTCATTTACAGAAACATGATATTTAGAAGCTATTTTTTGTAATATATCTCCTTTTTTTACAACGTGAGTAATAACCGAGCGATTTGTAGCCCTTTCAGAATTTGGATTTATATCTTCTTGACCCATTTCTTCTTGCCCAATCTTGGAGCAAGAATCCATAATCGAACAGTAATTAGTCATTAATAAATGTACTTTATCCATCGGAATTTTCAATGGAAAGTTTTTTAAATAACTTGGTACTCGATTTCGGAGCAAAGTAGGATTCATTTTTTGCAAATCTTCTGGACAAAGTTCAATATTTTTAGCTAAAGTTTCTAAGTTTACATATTGATCTGTGTAAACTGTAAAGGTATTAAAAATTGATTCATTGTAGTCTGAGAAAATGTTATGTTCTTTGTGATAATTCATTAAATAAGAAATTGCTACAAACTGAGGCACGTAACTTCGAGTTTCTCTAGGTAAATGGTAATATATTTCCCAAAAATCACGTTTATTTCTTGAATTTCTTATAGCTTTTCTTACGTTTCCAGGTCCGCAGTTGTAGGCTGCCAAAGCCAATTCCCAATTATTAAACATATTGTATAAATATCTCAAATATTCGCAAGCTGCTTTGGTAGATTTTTCAGGATCTGAGCGTTCGTCTATATACCAATCAATATTTAATTTGTAATATTTTCCTGTTCCTGGCACAAATTGCCACAATCCAACTGCACCAGCTCTTGAACGAGCTCGTGGGTTTAAACCAGACTCAACAATCGACAAATATTTTAATTCATCGGGCATATTATTTTCTTTTAAAATACGCTCAAAAATTGGAAAGAAAGCTTCTTTTCTTCTCAAAATCATTTTTGAATATTCCCTATTTCGGATGACAAAATATGAAACAAATGAATTTATTGAAGAGTTATAAATCAGAGGAATTTCTTTTTGAATTCTTTTTAATCTTACCTTAACGCTATCTTTATTTAACTCAGGCACAGTCGAATCTAAGATTTGTGGAGCTGGTTCAGGAATGGCATTATCTGCTATTACTGGCATGGCATCTTCAGGTAATGACGTTGATTCATCTTGAGCTGAACATACAAAACAGAAACTCAACAAAAGTTTAAAAATTAAAATTCTTTTTATAAAAAAAGATTTCATTTTAAGAAGGTTTTTTAAAGTAATACGAAGATAAAATATTTTTGTATTAAATTTTAATATAATATCAAAAATATATTAAAATTTAATTGATATATGGATTTTTATATAAAAATCACAAGTTGAAATTGAATTATTTGAGGTATATTTAATTTCAATTTCTAATATTAAAATTAATTTACTGTTTTAGTTTTTTGTTTATGAATTTAAGTTCAACCAATTTTTCAATTCCTCTTCTGATTTATAAAATTTGGTTTCAATTTTAGAAATTGCGTTTTGGTGCGAAAAAGTTTTGACATGCGATAGTTCCGAAAAAATATTGGCGGGTATTAAAAATCCTATTTTTTTAACGCCTGCTTTGGCGTATTTTGGAACAATAATGGTGTCGTGCCAAGTTTGTGTTTCTGGCATAATTATTACTTTATTTTCTCGGGCATCTACAAAAATGTATTTTATTTTTAAATTAACGGCATAATCCGAAAATAAAGTAACAATCTCTTTAAATCGATCTTGAGAAAATATTTTTGGTTTCCAAACAAAAATTAAAGTATTTGATGGTTGATTGTAAGAAAAAGTATATTCAACATCTGATTTTATTTCTTTAATCACAGTAAATTTGTTTATATTTGTAAATATATAAAATATTTTTTATATAATTTTTAAAGTCTAATATAAATCAAACATTTAAAAAAAAGTTTCTAATTTTTTTGAATGGAACAGCCCATTTAATTACAATACTCTCAAAAAACGAGGTTTTTTGAGTTCCCCTCCCCTGAGATTCTTAATGTCGTTAAGTTAAGCTGCTTATATGTATTACCCCCCTTTTTGGATTCTGTGTCTTCGTAGCAGAGCTTGGATTTAGGATGGGCTTAATGAAAATAATTTCATTAACTTAACGACATTGCTTAGATTCTGCGGTTTAATAGCAAAAATTGTTTAGGATGGGGCTTTGAAAGGAATATTTATTTTATACTTTTAAAATGTAGCTACATGGGCTAATCTATTATAATATTAACTTAGAGATGAATATTTTTGTTTAGGATTTTAGGTGCAATAAAACCTCCGCCTTTAATAATGCAATTTCACTTAGCTGGTTTACAACAAGTTCGCAGAGATTAAGATTTAAAATTAGAAGATTTTAGGCTAATTCCATACCAAAATAGTGTATTAAATAAAAATAATGATTTTTTAAAAACACAAAATCTGTTTTTTAGGGAACCTCTAAAAACCCCAATATTATTTTTAAAAACCCCACCCAAATCAATTTATTATACTTTTTTTCATGTGTGCGATTTTCAGGCGACAATCACTAAAAAATTTAATTATTTTAGCAAAATTGCAATTACATTTCATTGTTCAAAAGTAGCATTTTCTAAATTTTAGGAAATTTCCAGTCAAAAAATGTACATAAATTGAGTCCACTAAATATTTACAATTAAATTTTTAGAAAACCCCTTTCTTATTTCCCCAATGGGGAAAAGTTAAAAAGGAATTGTAATTATTTATTGGA
>REAG01000043.1 GCA_004294265.1 Cytophagales bacterium
TTTTATAAAATATTGATAATCAACACTTTATGTGAAATCAATTTATAGATATTTTGACGTCAAGTTAATATAATCGTTGAAAACGATTTACTCAACCGCACACGTTTGGAAACGAAGGCGAGTGGGATTATTTATTTAAAGCGGGACGCTTTATAGTTGTTCGTACAAGGGAGACCCTTGCACCAGTGAGGGGGCAAAATTAATATATATGATGCCCAGTATAATAAACAACACCATCTGCATCTTTTTCTTCCGTTTTTGTGATGCAATTACCTGTTTTTGTATATAAAACTGATACCGACCATGTAGGATTATTATCACTATAGGAAGTTGTTACAGACGTTTTTTTATGATTATCTTGATTGCGAGATGGAAATATTTTAACATTTTCAAACCAATTATTATCGTCATAAAAATACACTAAATCAGCATCTGAAGTTGAAAAAAAACTTTTAAATGGAATATCAGAAAATGTAACTATCTCTGTTTCAGAGGAGTAAGTTCCCGGAATAAATGACTCAACACGAAATCGAATAGTGGATATTCGATTGTTGTTTTGATCATATTTATAAACGGTTGAATCTGTAATTTCATATATTTTTTTTCTTCTATCATATCTAAATTTCTTACTTAATTCAGGTCTTCCACAAGCATTGTATTGCTCAAAACTTACGCTATCTACAAAAATGCCTGTATAATTACTGAAAACGGCCGAAGTCATATTTTTTTGTGAATCGTATTTATATGTGTAAATTAAATTAAAATTTACAACGCCTCTTAATACAGTTTTATAAATAATTTTAGAAACCAAACCGTTTGTATATTCAAATTCACTTAAAAATTCAGCATTTTGTTTTGGAATCGTAATTTTTATAGGATGATGGTTAGAATTATAGTCAAAATTGTAGGTTTCAGTTATAGTATTACTTTTATAAATATCTATTTTCGTTAAATCATCGCCTTGAAAATACAACTTTTTATAATTGGTGCTGTCGCTTGTCCATACTTTTGTGGGTTTGCAAAAACTCGAATTAACAACCACGCAATTAACATTTGGTAATGTTTGTTGATCTGTTTTTTTTGAATCCGAACATTGCAAAAATAAAACACCTAAACTAAATAGCGTGAATACTTTTAATGTTTGTTGAATGTAATTTTTCATGATTTTATTTTTAATGTGTTACTGTTACTTTTATAACTTGAATACCTATTGAATTTTTAACTTTTACTATATAAATACCATCTAAATAATGGCTTAAATCAATTTCTAATTGTTCTTTATCTACATTCTTTTTATCAATTAAACTACCAGTGGAATTAAAAATTTCAATTTCATGATTATCTTTAAATCCAAAATCCAAGGTTATAAAACTATTTGTTGGGTTAGGAAATGCTTGTACTTTTTGAATTTCTTTTTTTAAATTATTTTCTTCTACTAAACTATCGGTTTCTAATCTGGTACATGATATAATACACCTAAAATGCTTCATTCTTACGGATCTTGAAGCAACAACCCTATCAACACCATAATATTTCATTACTACTTGTAATGTGTAATCGAAAGATTCTTCTTTTTTAAGATTACCCCAATACCAACTTTTTACTGCTTTTACATCTTGAATGTAACCACCACCCATATCCCAACGAGAACCAGCAGCTCTTCCACCAGGGTTAGGATACATATACCAATGAGGTTCTTCAACATATTTTTCTTCACTAACAGTACCTGAATTTACTTTATTAGAAACAAAAGTATATCTGCGAGTAGGAGATGCACCTACACTACCAGTGTAGTATTTAATAAGCTCATCCCCTTGTATTTCAAAAAATGGAGGCATTAAATTACCTTGAGATTTTATGTTAACGTCTGGACAATAAGCACCAAACTTTGCAGATTCAACGCAAGGGTTTTCATTTGCAGTTTCTTCTGTAAAAGCTTCAATTTTTTTTGAATTTGAATCAAATCCTTCATCTAAAATCACTAAATCGCCAGCTATATATTTTACTGTACTATTTTGATTTATTGTACTACTAACTCGTTTATTTGCGGTCAAAATATCCTGACCTGTATTATTCAAATCTCCTTCACCTGCTGACTTTGTTTGCAATTTTTTCATAGTCTGCCCAGTTTTTAACAAATATAAATTATGCAACAACATATATTCTAATCCATTGAGATGCCGTTTGCTTTTAGTAACATTTGCATCATAAAAATTACGTATATACTTATTGGCTTTTTCACTTGAGTTCCAAAGGTATTTACCTCTGTCCTCATTATGTTTTATTCTACACTGCATACCATCACATGGAGCATTTTCTAATTGCCTATTAATATAAGTAGAAATATTACTTGCATCTCTTTCGAATAGAGCTGCGTTGACCAAAGGTTGTAAATAGCTTTCAAAAGATCCAAAATAATCATTTAATTCTTTATAAGTATTTACTCCGTTATAGTTTGACATGGCATAATACATGCCTGAGTACCCAGCTGCAAAATCATTACCTACATCTATGCCCCATAAAATTTCAGGTGCATAATCAAAATGGTTTTCACGAGCATAATCACATGTCCTATCTGCATTAACCAAAGAATTTGGGAAGATGTCATAAAAACCTCCAGAAATAATATTGCCACCAGAATTTATAAGTGCTGTGTTGTCGCCCCATTGTACTTGAATTCTTTGAATAGGATATTTATGCATTTCAATGTTTGGTTCAGCACCAACGGGAATGCCAAATCCGTTTTTTAATGTAAAATTGTTCTTATCAATATTTTTTATAATCCTTGTTATAATTTGCTGACACCATTGCCAAGTATTATAACTTACAGTCGTACCTTCACTATTTTTAGCTGTCACTGTCGTATTAAAACTATATTTTTTCATTATAGTAAGCCCTAAAAACAAATAAGCTATTTGGTCAGGGCTCAATAAATTACCACCTCCTTTTTTATAAGTACCTCCAACACTACCCGCTAATGTTGCACTAAAGTCGCCTTTACAATCTGATCTTGAATTTGATATAAACAAAGATTTTAAACTTTGAATACTTTCAGGTTTAGTAATTTGAGGATAATAGCGTTGGGCTATTTTTTTTTGATCAAAGAAAATGCCTAAAAAATCATCTCTAACGTCATCTCTTAGCAGCATTCCATCCGAAACATGCGCCCAATGTGGTTCAATCCAGTTTACACCTCCATCAACCTTGCCTACAAATCTGTCTGAATTTTTATCTAATCTTTCCAGTGCGGTAAGTGCTTCATAAATTTCTTGTTCTAAGTCTTCGGTGTTTTCACCTGCTTCCCTTAATAACCTAAATTCAATACCTAACACACCAATATAATAGCCTAATTGAATCGTACAATCACCAAATGTAACATTAGGAAAACCACCTAAATTAATGTTGCCAAAACCCTCAATAAATTTAGTGTTTATTTCGCCACTTTCATTATAATGAGGCATTGATTTTATATCACTCACAGGTAAACTATACCCTCCCATAAAGTCGTTTCCAAAACCACGCAATATGAAATTATCGTTAAAGAAATTTCTATAATTCCAATATTTTTCGGTTATTGTTTGACAATACACAAAATTGTTAGTCAATAAAAATAATATGAATAACTTAAATTTGAATATCATAATAATTCCTTTTTTAATTTTAAAATAATAGACCTATCTTTATTTTCAAAAGAAATGTCATTGCTATTGATATAAACAAACCGCCAAGTACTTATTTCCTTTAATTTTAATAAATCAAAAAAACTAATATAAGAATTATTATAATAACCCGTTATTTGCATAGTGTAATTATTATTACTTATTATGATGTTTTTGTTTACTGAAATTTTATATGATTGTGAATAATCTAAACTAGAATTTATGGATAAATTACTAAAATCATCAGATGGTTCTTTCATACAATCACTATCATTCCCATTCCCTCCAACTCGTTTGCAAAAAAATACGTCTTCATTATTATCAATAAAAAAACTCCTTATTTTGTATTTTATTAAGGAATCTTGAGCGTCTAAAGAGTTTAAATAAAAACCTGTTATTGAGTAATATCCATAATATGTATCCTTAAAAGTGATATAGTTTTGATAATTAGCCCTACATTTTTTAATTTTTACATCTAATTCATTTACATCACAAAGACGAGTGCATGAATTCGTGCAAGAGTTCAAAAATAATATGATGCAAAAGTGAAGGACGTATTTTGTAATGGTTTTCATAATTACTTTAATTTATCAATAGCTTTTTTCAAAACTTCATTTTCTTTTTTCATTTGAATCAAATATAAAGTAAGTTCTTCTGTTTTCTTAGTAAGAAGTATTAAAAGCTTGCCCATATCCATACCATCTTTACTATAAGTTTTTCCGCTGTCAAATTCAGGAAGGTGGTGGTTGATTTTAATAAATTTTTCGGTTTCTTCCAAACTCATCAATTTGTAGTTGTCATCAAATACATAATCAGGAAAAGTGGCTGTTGCGTTGCAATAAAGTCGTTTTGTAACGATATTTCCTTTCACAATCACATTTCCATCCACGCCTAGTTTAAAATTTGTACCTAAGGGAGGAGTTTCTCCAATCGTTACAGCTCCACTAATGGGTTGCAATCTCAAATTTCCAAAGCTATTTGGCACGCCATGTTTGGCATTTCCTTGAATAAAAGGTTCACCATTGGTGGTTTGGGTTAGTCCCATTTCGAGGTGGGTGCTACCGATATTATTTTCGTAATTTTCGCCAATTTTAAAATAGGTTGTTCGAGCTGTGGTGTTTTTGGGGTAAATTTGA
>REAG01000044.1 GCA_004294265.1 Cytophagales bacterium
GGGTTATGAAGATACCGTTATTCCAGATGTAGAAAGAGCTATTTTATCAGAACATAATTTTATTTTATTGGGTTTACGTGGGCAAGCAAAAACCAAAATTGCACGCTTAATGATTGAACTTTTGGATGAATATGTGCCAACAATTGCCGGAACCGAATTAAATGATTGTCCTTTTTCACCAATTTCGAGAGCAGGTTTTGATGTTTTGAAAGAAATGAAAGAAAACACACCCATCGGTTGGCTGCACCGCAACGACAGATATACCGAAAAATTAGCAACACCTGATGTGTCGGTTGCCGATTTAATTGGTGATGTTGATCCTATAAAAGCTGCCACTTTAAAACTACCTTATTCAGATGAAAGAGTGATTCATTTTGGCATCATTCCTCGCTCTCACAGACAACTTTTTGTAATAAACGAACTGCCTGACTTACAGGCTCGTATCCAAGTATCTTTATTCAATATCTTACAAGAAGGCGATATTCAAATTAGAGGTTTCAAAATGCGTTTGCCACTTGATATTCAATTTGTATTTACTGCAAATCCAGAAGATTATACCAACCGAGGAAGCATAGTTACTCCTCTAAAAGACCGCATAGAAAGTCAAATTCTTACGCATTATCCAAAATCGATTGAAATAGGAAAAAAAATAACGACTCAAGAAGCAAATATTAAAAAAACACAAAATGATGCTATTTCTTATCCTGATTTAGCAATCACAATTATAGAACAAATAGCGATTGAAGCTCGAAAAAGTGAGTTTGTAGATGCGAAAAGTGGTGTTTCTGCAAGGCTTACTATCTCAGCTTTTGAAAATTTAATTAGTGCTGCCGAAAGAAGAATGTTAATCAATGGAGAAAAGGAAACTTACGTAAGAATTTCTGATTTTTGGGGCGTTCTTCCTGCTCTTACAGGCAAAATGGAATTGGTATATGAAGGCGAACAAGAGGGTTCGTTTATTGTTGCACAAAGTTTGATTGGGATAGCAATACGTTCATTGTTTGAAAACTATTTTCCAAATCCCGATAAATTTAAAAAGAAAAAAGCCAAACCTGGTGAACTTGGCGTTAAGGAAGTTGTAAATCCCTATAGCAGCATTGCTAAATGGTTTAATGAAGGAAATATGATTGATATATTACACGATTTTACAAACGTAGAATATACAAAAACTTTATTTTCAATTCCACATTTAGCCGAATTTGTGGAAGCATATGCACCAAATTTAGAAAAATCTGAAAAGTTATTTATGATGGAATTTGTGCTACATTCTATGTCTGAGTATTCACTTTTAAGCAAAAACAGACTAGAAAGAGGATTGCAGTTTAAAGATCTGTTCAATTCTATGTTTGACGTATCAAAATTTAGTGCCGATGATCAAGACTTTAATTAATTTATCAACAAAAAATGGTTTTGAATATAATAAATTACATATTCAAAACCGTTTATAAATCACAAAAATAGTTGAAATATTTTTTCAAAAAAATGGAACTATTGGATTGAAAGCAATATTCAAATGCGAGGCATTATAAATACATTTTTCGTTTTTTATTACTAAAACCTGTGGAGATTGGTGTTCAATATCAAACTTTTCGGAAATTGCATTAGAAACTGAGCGAAAAGCAATTAAATCTAAATAATAAATTATTGCATTATTTGATTTTTCTTCAATCCATTGCCTTTCAAGTCTATTTTTTGCAGAATCACTAATTGAACAACGAGTGCTATGCTTAAAAATTAGAACAGTTTGAGAAAAAGATTCTATTATAATCTCATTAATTTGATTTTCAGATTCTAATTTTTTCCAATTCATTGTGTTAATATTTTTTTTCAACTTGTTTTAATGCTTCTGGCGAAAGTGGTTTTACTACATAATCAATTACGTAAGGATTATCAACAATTCTATCAACATCTTTTTTATTATCAGAACTTGAAAGTATAACAATTTTAGACTTTGATTTAATCATTGCATTAAATTTTTCAAATTCAAATAGAAATACAAAACCATCAACAAAAGGCATATTAATGTCTAAAAAAATAATATCTGGAATCATACTTTCGTTATTAGAGTTGTTTTGAAGATATTCTAAAGCCGAAGAACCAGAATCCATAGCTATAATTTTTTCTGCAAAACCAGACATTTCAATAATTTTTTCACTTATAAAATTATCTGTTTCGTTGTCATCAACGAGCATTACAAAACCAATTTTATTTTCCACTTCTAGCATTTTTTTTAATTGAAAATTGAAATAAATGATTTTTTTTTTAATTTTAAAATATGTTTCAAATGTAGTAAAAAATCTGAAGTAAGTTTTAATTTAAAGTTATTATTTTTTTTAAAAAAAAATATGCATATTTACAACAACATGCTTATAAAAGAAAAAATCAAATCATTTTGGAAGAATTTTTCACAAATTCTCAATAGTATAACCGAACGCCAACTGCTCACAACTGCCATTGTATTGGTCATTTTAGGGTCTGTGGTGGTATTTTTGAGTTATCCACATTATAAAAGTAATGACAATTATTTTTATGTAAATTTACTTTCCGAAGCCCATGGAATGATTTTTGACATTCTTATAATAGGTATGTTATTGGTTTGGCTCAATAAAATTGGAGAAAAAAGAATTCGCATCAAAAGACATCAAGAAGAAATTGATGATTTTAGACATTGGATAAATGAGGAAGCAAGCTTTAGAATTGCGGGAGATATAAAAAGATTAAACAAAGATGGGGTTCATAATATTGAACTTTTTAATTGTAATTTAAAAAATGTAAATCTAAACTATATTATCCTTACTGGGTCGAATTTGAACAACATTCACTTAGATGATAGTACGATGCAAAACTCTGATTTGAGGAATATAAGGGCAAATCAAGCTAGTTTTATGAATGTAAAGCTACAAAAAGCCAACTTAAGTGGTTCTCAATTAAGCGGAGCAAACTTTAAGTTTACTACTTTAATTAAAGCAAATATTACGAATTCAAATCTCATAAAAACCAAGTTTACAGGTGCAGTTATGATTGACTGTGTGCTTACAGGAAGCATGGTAGCAGGTGCAGATTTTACAGATGCTAATCTTTTCAAAGCCGATTTAACAGGTTGTAAAGGATTAACTTTGGAGCAATTATCGAAATGTCGTAATATTCACCAAGCGAAATTAGATGCAGGAATGGAAGAAAAATTGAAAGAATTTGCCCCACACTTATTCACAGAAGAAGCACAAGCATTTTCAATTACGCCAAATACGCCAAAATAAATTTTAAAAATGTTTAAAAAAAAAACTTTTCTTAATGTACTATTTTTTTTGTTTTTCAACACTTTTTCTCAAACTATCGAAATTCCTGAAACCATTTATTTCGCTGGTTTACAATTAAATCTAACGAATGATTTAAGATATGAATTGCAAAAACAAGTACTTGGATTGATTAAAAATAAAAATTATTTTAACAACAAATTAAAATTAACAGATACTTATTTTCCATTTATAGAAAAAACCTTAGAATCTGAAAATGTGCCAACCGATTTTAAGTATTTGATTATTCAAGAAAGTGGTATGCAATCGGATGCGGTTTCAAGTTCAAATGCAGTTGGCTATTGGCAATTCAAAAAAGAAACCGCCAAAGAAATGGGTTTAATTGTAAATTCAGATATAGATGAACGAAAACATATCATAGAATCTACTCACGGAGCAGCAAAATATTTAAAAAAAAATTACCAATTTACAATTAATTGGTTATACGCTTTAGTAGCTTACAATACAGGATTAGGTGGCGTAAAGCCGTTTTTAAAACCCGAATATTCAGGTGCTTCCGAAATGAATTTAACAATGGAAACTCATTGGTATGCCATCAAATTTTTAGCTCACAAAATTGCTTATGAAGATAAAGTAGGTTATAATTTAAGCCCAGATATTTCTCTTCTCCCCTATCAAACCAACACAAAAGGAAAAAGTTTGTCCGAAATTGCTTCAGAAACAAGCGTAAATATGGATGCTTTAAAAAATTATAACAAATGGCTTACTAATAGCAGAGTTCCAGATGATAAAAATTATACCATCTTATTACCAGTAACTTCAATCGAAAAAGAACAAATTGCAGCAAATTTAGGGATTGAAATAAACAAGAATACAACACAAAATGAGCCTAAAATTGTAGTTCAACCTACTTATAAAATACCAGTAATAGCAAAAACAACCACAGAAGATGTGCCACTTTTGATAACATATAATGAATTGGATGCTATTCAGGCAAGAGTTGGAGATACGCCAGCCAAACTTGCTTTTGCAGGTGGAATTTCGCCCGAAAAATTTTTCAAATACAATGATTTACAAAAATTTGAGGATGTTAAAGGCGGAAAAATCTACTATTTAGAATCTAAAAATAACAAAGCAATAACGCTTTTTCAT
Source organism: Cytophagales bacterium (assembly GCA_004294265.1). Taxonomy (GTDB): domain Bacteria; phylum Bacteroidota; class Bacteroidia; order Cytophagales; family UBA9547; genus REAG01. The sequence goes on from REAG01000044.1 coordinate 4,407, forward strand.
ACAGCCCAAATAGGTGAAACAATGTGGGATGTGGCTCAAAAATACGGTGTTAAAATTAAGCAATTATATAAGAAAAATTTTATGGAAGAGAATGAAGGTTTGCAAGAAGGAAGAATACTTTATTTAAAAAGTAAACGTCCGTCCGAAGAAGCTATTAAGTTTAATTTGCCGCCAAAAGAAATAATAAAAGTTGTTCCAATCTTGAAAAAAGACACAATAATTAAAAAAGATACAATAATTAAAGTTGTCGAAATAAAAGCCATCGAAAATGTATTTAATAATAGTGCAGAAACAACTTCAAAAGTAGAAACTGTTATTGAAAATAAGGTTTTAAAAGATACTATAAAAGAAATTAAAACAACAATTTCAACTACTAACACCA
>REAG01000045.1 GCA_004294265.1 Cytophagales bacterium
GGAGTTTATAAAAATGTTTACTTATGAAGAATGTGCTTTCAAAACTATTTAATTTTAACAAAAAAAATTACCTTTTGATGAGATACTTTTAAAAAAAGCAATTGAAAAGTCATTGAAAATTGATAATGAAATTATAAAGGAAAACCTTAATTCAGAAACCATATTTTTCTTAGAAAAATTCAACATTAATCCTTTGATAACAAACATTTTATTAAATTTTTGTTATTCTAAACCAATAATTATTGGCAATATTTACTTTAATTGTGTAAATAATATTACGGAAGAAAATTTAGAAGATGAAAATATTAATTGTATAAAATCTAAATTATTAATTATTGGATGTGGATTAAATGGTGATCCAATTGTTATTGATTTGAAAACCAATGAAATTGGATATGTATCTCATGATGAACTTTGGGAAGAAGAAATTAGCGCAAGGAAAGCATATTTTAACTCAAATTTAAGTCTAGGAAGTTTTTATTTTAACGCCTCAATTGATTCAAGTTTTCCTGTAGATAGTTCTGAGCTTAGAGATAAACTATTAAGATGCCCATAGTAGAAGATGTTAAAATGGGAGCGGAAAGTTGAGGTGGGTTCGGTGAATAATCTTTAGTTTGAAAATTCTTAAAAAGTATTAAAATGGATAAAGAAACATTACAAAATTATATTATATCAGTTTTGCCAATGCCAAAGGAAAAAGCACACTTCTTTGCCGAACAATTTGAATCAATAGAACTCTCTAAAAACGTGTTGTTATTTAAGGAAAATGAAAAATGTACCAATACCTTTATTTTAGAAAATGGTTATATTAGGTCATTTACTTTTGACAAAGATGGAAAAGAAGTAACCACTAATATTTTTACTGCTCCATGTTTTGTAAATGACTTTCTTGCTTTTTTTAGACAACAACCAACTTCTGAAAATTTTGAATGCCTTACAGATTGTAAATTATGGACAATGACTTATGAAAAAGTTCAAACCTGTTTTCATTCATATCCAGAATTTCGTGAGTTTGGACGAATGATGTTAGTTACCAATTATTCGATTCTACAAGAACGAATGTTAGGAATGATTAAAGACACTGCTGAAAATCGCTACTTAAGACTTTTGAAACGACACCCAAAAATTTTTCAGAATGTGCCTCTAAAGATTATTGCCTCTTATCTTGGTATTACAGACACTTCTTTGAGTAGAATTAGAAAAGAAATGATGAGCAAACACCAATAAATAGTTTTCTTGCCATTTGGCAAGAAAAAAGAAAGAACAGTATAACTTGCCATTTGGTAAGTATTTTTAATTCCTCATTGTTCAATTTTGTATCATAAAATTTAAAAAATATGATACAGAAAATAATTTTAGCAACGCTATTGCTTATTGTTTTAACCAATACATTTAGCCAAAGCATAACTCAAACAATTAGAGGTAACGTAATTGACAAAGAAAGTAAAGCACCTTTACCTTATGTAAATGTTGTTTTACTAAATTCTAATCCTACAAAAACCGTTACAACCGATACCTTAGGTAATTTTAATTTAGTAAATGTACCTATTGGAAGGCAGAATATTCAAGTTAGTTTTATTGGCTATAAATCAGCATTTGTTACTGATATTCAATTGAATGCAGGTAAGGAAAGTGTATTACAAATAGAACTTGAAGAAAATACAAATAACCTACAAGAAGTAGTTGTTAAAGCAGGCAACACAAAAGATAAAACAGTAAATGATATGATTGGTATTAGTGGTAGAACTTTTAGTATTTACGAAGCCAATCGTTTTGCTGGTAGTCAAAATGACCCTGCCCGAATGGCAAGAAATTACGCAGGTGTTTCGGGTGCTAGCGACCAACGAAACGATATTATCATAAGAGGAAACTCACCGCAAGGCTTACTTTGGAGAATTGAAGGTATCCCTGTACCTAACCCTAATCACTTTGCTGGCCAAGGCAGTACTGGTGGTCCAATTAGCATTATCAATTATAAATTGCTTTCAAACTCCGACTTTATAACAGGTGCATTTCCAGCAGAATACGGAAATGCACTTTCGGGGGTTTTTGATATAAAAATGCGAAACGGAAATAATAAACGAATGGAACGTACCCTTCAGGTTGGAGCTTTAGGTTTAGAAGCCATAGTAGAAGGTCCTTTTAGTAAAAACAGTAACTCTAGCTATTTAGTTGCATATAGGTATTCTACTATATCTATATTGGCAAATGCTGGCGTAAAACTAGGTTTTGCCTCTATTCCATATTATCAAGATTTATCTTTTAAGTTTAATTTCGTCACTAAAAAAGCAGGAACCTTTAAATTATTTGGTTTAGGAGGAATAAGCAGTACTGAATTTTTAGATAGTAAAAGAGATAGTACACAATTTTCACCGGCCAATAGAGGTGAAAATGTTCGTTTTGAAAGTAGGGCTGGAATTGTTGGTTTAAGCCATACCTACTTTCTAGATAAAAACACATTTATAAAAACAACCATTGCCACTACCTATGAGGGCAATGGAGGTCAAAGAGATAGTGTTCAAAAGAATAATGCATTAAAGCGTACAGGAGGTTTTGGTTATGACCAATACAAATTTGTGTTAAATAGTTTTTTCAATAAAAAAATTAATTCAAAAAATACCATACAAACAGGTTTTGTGTTTGAAAATATAAACTATAAAACAAAAGATAGTTTGTTGTTATATCGACCTAATACTGGTATTTCTTTTTGGGGTTACAATAATGATTTTCAAGGAAATACTAACTTATTACAAGCATATACACAATGGAAGTATAAAATAAACGAAGCAATAGTTATAAATTCTGGTTTGCATTTTCAATATTTAACACTCAATAATCAATATGCGGTTGAACCAAGAATAGCAATCAATTACAAACTAAAAGAAAACCAAACACTAAGTGTTGGCTATGGCTTACATAACCAAGTACAACCTTACGGAATGTATTTTTTTAAAAACAAATTAAATCCGTCAGCAACAGAAACGAATAGAAATTTAGAGTTTACTCGAAGCAATCAGTTTATATTAGGATATGATATAGCTGCAAAAAACGATATAAGAATAAAAACCGAAGTATATTATCAACATTTATCTAATGTGCCAATAGAAAGAAAAATATCTTCGTATTCAGTAATGAATTATGGGTCAGGATTTTATAATGTCTATAGAGAAAATTTAGTAAACAAGGGTACAGGTTATAACTATGGAATAGAATTTACATTAGAAAAGTTTTTTAGCAATAATTACTACTTTTTATTAACTACTTCTTTGTTTAATTCAAAATACAAAGGAAGTGATGGGATAGAAAGAAACACCTCTTTTAATGGAAATTATGTTGTAAATGCATTAGGTGGCTATGAACTAAAATTAAAGAATAACCTTTCAATTTTGTTTGATGCGAAATTTACAATTGCGGGTGGCTTGCATTATACACCTATTGACCTTGAAGCATCTGCCATAAACAAAGAAGCCACTTACAAGGAGACCGAAGCAAATTCTTTACAAAATCCTTTATATTTTAAGCCAGATGTGAAATTAACCATTCGTAAAGACTTTAAGAAAGGAATAGCTTTAGAATGGGCTCTAGACATTCAAAATGTGGCTAATTATCAAAATGTATTTTTAAACTGGTACGATAAAAATACAAATAGGGAACATCCTGTTTATCAAAATGGTCGTTTCCCAACAGTTCAATTAAAGTTAGAGTTCTAGTGCCTTGCCAATAAAAAAGAAAAAATCTGTAAATAAGTTAAAAAATTTTAAAACAATCACTTAAATAAAAAAGCCATGAATATTTTATCAACCTCAGTTCCAGAATGGGTATCAATTTTGTTTTTATTAACAATCTCTATTCCCATATTTATGATTGCAAATTTAGCAAAACAAGGTGCAATAAATGCCAATCTCGAAAATCAAAAAATAAAATGGATATACACGACTATTTTAATATTTTATGCAATACATTTCACTTATGTATCTTTAATGAGTTTCACAGGAATATTTCAAGAAAATTCAATTCCACCCAAAATTGTACTTTTTACCACAGTTCCACTCATTACATTTTTTTTACTAGTAGTATCGAATTTAAAAATATACAAAATAATACTGCAAAACATAGCTCTACAATCTTTAGTAAAACTTCATGTTTTTAGACTTATAGGTGTTTTCTTTCTTATATTAAATGCTTTTGAAGCTCTTCCAACTAAGTTTGCTTTTGTAGCGGGAATAGGAGATATAGCAACCGCAATCACTAGTATTTTTGTAGCAAAGGCAATCACTAACAAAAAATCGTATGCAAAACCTTTAACTATTGCGTGGAATATTTTTGGGATTTTGGACATCGTTTCTGTTTTAACAACAGCTATTATTACAACTAAACTTTCCATAGATACAGGTTCACAAGATGTATTAGAAATTACAAGATTTCCATTTTGTCTAATTCCTGCATTTGCACCAGCTACAATACTATTCCTACACTTGACAATATTTAGAAAAATGTGGAGCGAAAGACAATAATGAAAATACTACGCACTATAAATTCTAGAATTCCACGGCTGAATTTATACAACTAAATATTAAGATTGCTTATATAAATTCCAATAAATAATTACAAATTCCTTTTAAACTTTTCCCCATTGGAAAAATAAGAAAGGGGTTTTCTAAAAATTTAATGGAACAGCCCATTTAATTACCAAATACACAAAAAACTACGTTTTTTGACCTCTTTTGCCCTTGAGAAAAGATAATTAATGAAGTTTTGAAAGAAAT
>REAG01000172.1 GCA_004294265.1 Cytophagales bacterium
AGAGAAAGGGAAAAGAAATTCCCTTTCATCTGAAAGGATATATTACCTTTACTTTTCAACCTACCAAAGCATTCAAGTATGAGTCATATAACCGAATCAAAAAGATACACAATAAGTGTAATGTTACAACAAAATCATTCCCAAAAAACGTAAAAACATAATTTTCCAATAGAATAATACAGCTTTAGTAAAAAATCAAAAAAAATCTTTTGAAAAAAATATTAATTTTGGGTTGAATAGTTACGTATTTATTTATTAAACTTTATATAACTGCTTATATTATTAACCTGACGTATATTTATCTATAATTATTTTTTTACAACTTATTGATAATCAGTACTTTACGCTAAGTCAATTTATATTTATATTGACGTCAAGTTAATATAAATATAATATAAAAGTTTAATAATCAGGGAGTTGTATTAAAATATTACTTCTTTTGCATTTTTAGTGCGTTTAATTCAAGTTGCATCGTGCTTAATTGTTTTTTCAAATGATTTATCATTTGCTGTTGTTCTTTGACGGCTTCTACTAAAACCACTGTAACTCGTTCGTATTCAATGGTTTTGAAACCTTCAGAAGTTAAATCAACCAATAATGGTTCGATTTCTTCTAGTTCTTGAGCCACAAAGCCAATTTCTTTTCCGTCTTTATGTTGAAATTGAGGGTAACTTTTGGTTTTCCATTCATAAGTTACGCCACGCATTTTCAATACACTTGACAAACCTCCATGCAGACCAACGATATTTTTTTTCAATCTACTATCAGCAACTGATAATTCACTTTGTCCAAAACAAATATTTGAAAAATAGCAAAAAATAAATAAAAATAGAAGTAGTAAGTGTTCAGTTTTTAAATTCATACAACTAAATTACGATTTATATTTTAATAAATAAGGATAAAACAAAAAATCCCAAATTTCTTTGGGATTTTTTGTTTGAATATTAATTAAAATTTCTAAACTTCCATGGTTAATTCAAGTGCCAAACCTCTTAATTCGTGAACAAGTACATTAAAAGATTCTGGAATATTTGGTTTAGGTAAATTATCACCTTTCACAATACATTCGTAAGCTTTTGCACGACCCACAACATCATCCGACTTCACAGTCAAGATTTCTTGCAATACGTGAGCAGCACCAAAGGCTTCGAGTGCCCAAACCTCCATCTCTCCAAAACGCTGACCACCAAATTGAGCTTTTCCTCCCAAAGGTTGTTGAGTAATTAAAGAATATGGTCCGATTGAACGAGCATGCATTTTATCATCTACCAAATGTCCTAATTTAAGCATATAAATTACACCAACCGTAGTAGGTTGATCAAATCTATCTCCTGAAAGACCATCAAATAAATACGTTTTACCTGTTGGAGATATATTAGCTAAAGCTAATTCATCAAAAACTTCATCCTCGCTAGCACCATCAAAAATAGGAGTAGAATATTTTTTTCCTAATTTAAGACCTGCATAACCAAGCAAAGTTTCATAAATCTGACCAATATTCATCCTTGAAGGCACCCCAAGCGGATTCAAAACAATATCTACTGGCGTTCCATCTTCCAAGAATGGCATATCTTCTTCACGAACAATTCTGGCAACAACGCCTTTATTTCCATGACGACCCGCCATTTTATCACCCACTTTCAACTTACGTTTTTTGGCAATATACACTTTGGCTAATTTTACTATTCCTGTTGGCAATTCATCTCCAACTTCGATTGCAAAACGCTCACGTTTAAATTTACCTGCAATTTCGTTGCGTTTGATATTGTAGTTTTTAACAATAGCTAAAAGCATATTGTTTGTTTCTTCCTCAGCTGTAGCGTTTTCTATACGTAAATCGGCAATTAAATTTACCTCTTCTTGGACATTATAGTTACTTTCATCTCTGTAAACATTCGACAAAGGAAACATATTTTCAGTAATATTTTTTCTGTTAAACTTAGTAGTTTTAGAAATAATATCGTCTCCAAATCTATGTTTGATTCCCAAAGAAGTTTTTCCATCTAATAAAGTAATAAATTTCTCTATTATTTCGCCTCTCAAAGAAAGTAAATCTTTGCTATATAAATCTTTCAAAGAATCTAACTGCTTTTTAGATTTAGCTTTCATTTCTTTGTCTTTTTTGGCTCTAGCAAAAAGTTTTGTATCTATTACAACACCTTTTAAAGAGGGTGGTGCTTTCATAGATGCATCTTTTACATCTCCTGCTTTATCACCAAAAATAGCTCTCAATAGTTTTTCTTCTGGAGTTGGGTCAGATTCACCTTTTGGTGTAATTTTACCAATCAAAATATCGCCCTCTTTTACATCCGCTCCCAAACGAATAATTCCGTTTTCGTCCAAATGTTTTACAGCCTCTTCTGATACATTAGGAATTTCTGAAGTCAATTCCTCTTCACCTCTTTTGGTATCACGCACTTCTAATTCAAACTCTTCAATATGAATGGATGTAAAAACATCATCACGAACTACTCTTTCTGAAATTACAATCGCATCCTCAAAATTATATCCTTGCCAAGGCATAAAAGCAACTTTTAGATTTCTTCCCAAAGCCAACTCTCCGCCATTTGTAGCATATCCTTCTACCAAAACTTGACCTTTTTTAACCTTTTGACCTATTTTTACCATAGGCGTTAGGTTTATACAAGTATCTTGATTTGTTCTTCGGAATTTAATTAATTCGTAATTTCTATATTCACTTTCAAATGAAATGAATTTTTGATTATCCGTTAAATCGTATTTAACAGTAATTTTATTCGCATCCACATAATCAATTACTCCATCACCTTCAGCAACAATTAATGTTCTTGAGTCTTCTGCAATGCGTCTTTCAATGCCCGTTCCTACAATAGGAGCTTCAGCTCTAAGCAAAGGAACTGCTTGACGTTGCATGTTAGAACCCATCAAAGCACGATTGGCATCGTTATGTTCCAAAAATGGAATAAGCGAAGCCGCAACCGAAACAATTTGGTTTGGTGCAATATCAATATAAGAAACTTTTGAAGGTTCAAGCACTGGGAAATCGCCTTCAAAACGAGTTTTTATTTTATCTTCAATAAACTTACCTTTATCGTCTAACAAAGCACTTGCTTGTGCAATATGATGCGTATCTTCTTCTTCAGCCGATAAATAAGTAATGTCATTTACTAAAACTTTACTATCAACCACTTTTCTATAAGGAGTTTCAATAAAGCCCATACCATTAATTTTGGCATGCACACAAAGGGAAGAAATCAATCCAATATTTGGTCCTTCTGGGGTTTCAATCGTACATAAACGACCATAATGGGTATAATGCACGTCACGAACCTCAAAACCTGCTCTTTCTCTAGAAAGTCCGCCTGGTCCTAAAGCCGAGATCCTTCTTTTGTGTGTAACTTCAGCCAATGGATTGGTTTGATCCATAAACTGAGATAACTGATTTGTTCCGAAAAATGAATTAATGACAGAAGAAAGTGTTCTGGCATTAATCAAATCCACAGGTTTAAAATCCTCATTATCACGCACATTCATTCGTTCTTTGATGGTTCTTGCCATACGGCTTAAACCTACTCCAAATTGAGAATAAAGTTGCTCTCCAACCGTACGAACTCGTCTGTTAGAAAGGTGATCTATATCATCAACAATGGCTTTTGAGTTAATAAGACCTATTAAATATTTTACAATACTTACTATATCTTCTGTAGTTAAAACTTTTACTTGGTAAGAAGTGGTAAGTCCTAATTTTTTATTTACTCTGTATCTACCAACTTCTCCTAAATCATAACGCTTTTCAGAGAAAAATAAGTTATGAATTACTTCACGAGCTGTTGATTCATCTGGAGCTTCTGCATTACGCAATTGTCTGTAAATTTGTTCAACTGCTTCTTTTTCAGAATTTGAATTATCTTTTTGTAATGTATTATAGATAATTGCAAAATCATTAATATTAATATCTTCTCTGTGAAGGATAATTGTTTTAGTACCTGATTCTAAAATCACGTCCATATCTTCTTCAGCGATAGGATGATCCCTTTCAAGTAAGATTTCATTTCTATCAATAGAAACTACTTCGCCTGTATCTTCATCTACAAAATCTTCAGTCCAAGTTCTTAAAACACGTGCTGCTAATTTTCTTCCTGCTAATTTTTTTAGGTTTTCTACATTAACAATTATTTCTTCTGAAAGACCAAATAAATCTAAAATTTGTTTATCTGAACCAAATCCAATGGCACGTAAAAGTGTAGTTACTGGAAACTTCTTTTTACGGTCAATATAAGCAAACATGACATTATTTACGTCAGTTGCAAACTCAATCCAAGAACCTTTGAAAGGAATAATACGAGCAGAATATAATTTTGTACCGTTGGTATGCTTACTTTGTGCAAAGAAAACACCTGGTGAACGGTGCAATTGCGAAACAATCACACGCTCCGCTCCATTGATAACAAATGAACCACGTTCAGTCATGTAAGGGATATTTCCCAAAAACACTTCTTGTTCGATGGTTTTGAAGTCTTCATTATCCTCATCATTACAAGAAAGTTTTAACTTTGCTTTTAACGGGATAGAATAAGTTAATCCTCTGTCAATAGATTCATCTACTGAATATTTTGGAGGATCGATATGATAATCAATAAATTCAAGAACAAAATTTTCTCTTGAATCAGTGATAGGAAAATTTTCTGCAAATACCTTGTGGAGACCCTCTGAGCCTTTAGTTTCGGCAGAAGTTTCTAATTGAAAGAAGTCTTTAAATGATTGAACCTGAATATCCAAGAAATCTGGATATTCTATTGTATTTTTTGCTTTTGCAAAACTTATACGTCCTGTTGTTGGATTTGTGGCCAAAGTGTTTAGATTTTTTGGTTAATAAGAGTAAAAGACTTAAGTTAAAACAAGAAAAGACCTGATAACGTATTATCAGGTCAAATCTATAAAATCAAAGTAAATAATTACTTAATTTCAACTTCTGCACCTGCTTCAACAAGTTGTTTCTTTAAGCTTTCAGCTTCTTCTTTAGAAACACCTTCTTTAACTGGTTTTGGAGCAGCATCAACCAAATCTTTAGCTTCTTTTAAGCCAAGTCCTGTCAAATCTTTTACAAGTTTAACAACACCTAACTTAGCGGCACCTGCATTTTTCAAAATCACATCGAATGTAGATTTTTCAGCAACAGCTGGAGCAGCACCGCCACCACCGCCTGCCATCATTACTGGAGCCGCAGCTGCTGGTTCGATACCATATTCATCTTTAAGGATAGAAGCAAGTTCATTAACTTCTTTTACAGTTAAGTTCACTAACTGTTCTGCAAACGCTTTTAAATCAGCCATTTTTGTAAATAATTAAATTGTTATTGTAATAAATTTTAAATTGAAAATTATGATTCACTCTCTTTTTTATCTGCAATCGCTTTCACTATGCCAGCTAGTTTATTTTCGCCAGACATTAAAGCAGATATAACATTCTTAGCTGGAGATTGTAACAATCCGAGGATATCACCAATAAGTTCGTTTTTAGATTTAAGGCTTGCCACCTGGTCAAGCGCTTTTTCTCCAATGAAGAAAGAAGAATCAATGGAAGCTCCTTTGAAAACTATTTTGTCGATAGACGTAGTAGTTTTGAATTCTTTTAAAAGTTTGCCTGGCATATTTCCTACTGAAGTGAAAATAAGACCTGATGCACCTTTAAGTACAGATTTATTGAATTCTGTATAATCAATATTGGTAGTTTCTAATGCTTTGGCTATCAATGTGTTTTTATACACATGATATTCAACACCTTTTGAGAAACAAAATTTTCTAAATTTGTTGATTTGCTCAACAGTAAGTGCAGAAGAGTCTGTAACATAGAAATGTTCAAATTCTGCGAATTTTTTTGATAAGTTACTAATTGCAACCGTTTTTTCTTCTTTTGTCATGACTATATTCCTGCTATGCTGTTTACATCAATTTTAACTCCTGGACTCATTGTGCTTGAGATATACAAACTTTTAAAGTATGTACCTTTGGCAGAAGATGGCTTTAGTTTAGCTAATGTTACCATAACTTCTTGTAAATTTTCTACTAATTTGATAGGCTCAAATGAAGCTTTACCAATACTTGTATGAATAATTCCTGTTTTATCAACTTTGAAATCTATTTTACCAGCTTTTACTTCTTTTACTGCTTTCGCAACATCTAAAGTAACCGTTCCTGATTTTGGATTTGGCATTAAATTTCTTGGTCCTAATATCTTACCTAATTTACCAACTTTTGCCATTACTGTTGGCATTGTAATAATTACGTCTATATCTAACCAACCACCTTCAATTTTGGTGATATAATCTTCCAAACCTGCATAATCTGCACCTGCATCAATAGCTTCTTTGGTTTTATCTGGTGTGCAAAGCACCAAAACTTTCAAGGTTTTACCTGTTCCGTGAGGTAGTGCAACCACACCTCGTACCATTTGATCGGCTTTTTTAGGATCAACTCCTAATCTTACATCTACATCCACAGAAGCATCAAACTTTGTTGTAGATATTTCTTTCATTAATTTAGCGGCATCTTGAATCGAATATTCTTTTTTCGTATCAATTTTTGCTAAAGCTGCTTTATATTTCTTTGTCATAACTTTATAAACACTTTCTTGTTAGCGAACTTTTATTTAGTTCTTAGATAGATGTTATTTTAAATGGGGTGCAAAGCTAATAATAATTTTTATATTACAAAAATATTTTGTAAAATAATTAATATTTTCTTTGTATATATATAAATGTTTTTAAATTGCGATTGAAATTTAAGCTATGAACATGAAATTTTTAATCGGTATTTTATTTTTTGTTTCTTTAAATCCATCTTTCGCTCAGGTTGACTCTACTTTAATTAAAGAATTAGTTTTAGCTAAGTCAGATTTAGAAAAAGCCGATGTTTTATTAGAATTAAGCAAAAATTCTATTGATTTCGACCCAAATCAATCTTTCGAGTTTGCCACCCAAGCATTAGATATAAGTCTTAAAGGGAATTTCAAACCACAAATTTCTGAATCTTACAGACGAATTGGTGTGTTTTATATGTATCACAGCGATTATCCTAAGGCAATGGAAAATATTATTAAAGCCATGAAAATTGCGGAAGAGATTCAAGATAAACACTTGATAGCTAAGTGTTTGATGAACGTAGGCGGCATTAATTATGACTATAATGAATATAATTTGGCTTTAGATAATTTTTCAAAATCTTTAGTTTTGGCAAAAGAAATTAATGATAAAGAAATAATTTCGGGCTGCTTAACCAATATTGCTAATGTTTATACTAATTTAAAGGATTATAAAATGGCGATTAAAAATTACCAAGAAGCTATAAAAATTAGTACTGATAGAGAACGGCAAAAAGATATTTTTAAGGCATTGGTTAATATTGCCAATGTATTAACGTATGAAAATAAATATGTGGAAGCCGAAAAAAATTATTTAAAAGCATTAAAAATTACACAAGTTCTGAACGATAAAGCAGGTATGGCAACCTGCCTCAATAACTTAGGAAATTTATATAGAAATTTAGGAAAATATGAAAAGGCGCTATCTTTTTGCAACGAAAGTTTAGAAATTTCGATTGAAATTGGTTCAAAAGTTGATATGCAACTCGCTATTCAATCACTTTCATGGATTTATAAATCAAAAGGCGATTTTAAGTCAGCTTTAGCTTATTTTGAGGCTTCAGCAGCCGTAAAAGATTCGATTTTTAGTGATACTAAAATCAAAGAATTTGGAAAACTTGAATCAAAATTTGAAATTGAAAAAAAACAAGGTGAAATTGATTTATTAGAAAAAGAAAAAGTATTGCAAGAAACCAAAACGCACAGAGATATTTTATATCGTAATTTCATAATCATTGCTATTGTTTTAGCTTTTTTAGGAACGGTGAGTGGTATTCAATATTTTAATAATAAGAAAACCAAAGAATATAATTTACAATTAGTTACTCAAAACAAAGAAATTAAAGCCCAAAGTGAAGCTCTTATGATTGCTCACGATGAGTTAGATAAATTTGTGTATCGCTCCTCGCACGATTTAAAAGCTCCGCTTACCTCAGTTTTGGGGCTTATTTCTATTGCTCAACTCGAAAAAAACTTTGATTTTATTCCTACTTATTTGAATAAAATGCACCATAGCGTGGAAAAACTAATGTTAGTAATTAGAGATTTAACAAGCTATTCTACCAATGCTCGAAATGAAATTAAATACGAAAAAATTGATTTCAAATCCATTACAGATAAAGTGATTAAAGATTTAATGTTTTTGGAAAACACCAAAGATGTGCAATTTTCGCATACCATTGTAGGCACAGAAGAATTTGTTTCGGATGCTGGAAGGTTGTATATTTTGCTTTCAAACCTAATTTCAAACGGTATCACACATGCAGATATGCAAAAAGAATTTTCTAGTGTCAATGTTCATATTACCATAAAAAGTCAGAATGCAGTAATTTTGGTTCAAGATAATGGTATTGGAATTAGTGATGATATTCAATTTCGTATGTTTGAGATGTTTTTTAAAGGTACAAACGCCTCTCAGGGTGCTGGTTTAGGTTTATATATAGCCAAAGGTGTAGTTAGTAAATTAGCTGGTAAAATTGATTTTTCAACCGAAATTGGAACAGGAACTTCATTTAGAGTCGAAATTCCTAATAAGAAATCATAGTTTTTTAACATTTTAAAACCTCACTCTAACCTCTCTTCAAAACAAATGGGGCTTAATAATTTGAAAACCTCACCCCAACCCCTCTCCAAAATGGAGAGGGACTTTTTAATTTGAAACTTATACTTTTTGTTTTGATTTTTCAGGATTTGCTTGTAAAAATTGCTTCCATGAACTTGCCCCACCTTCCGTTTTTGAAAAAGTAGTTTTTCCTTGATAATGATGACAAAGTGCTACTGCCAAAGCATCCGTGGCATCCAAAAACTCAGGCGTTTCAACAATATTAAATATTCGCATAATCATGGCTGCTACTTGCTCTTTTGAAGCATTTCCATTGCCTGTAACAGTTTGTTTTACTTTTTTTGGAGCATACTCAACTACTGGAATACCACGTTGCAAAGCGGCTGCTAAAGAAACACCTTGTGCTCTTCCTAATTTGAGCATAGATTGAATATTCTTACCAAAAAACTGTCCTTCGATAGCAAAATAATCGGGCATGTATTCTTCTATTAACTGAGCGGTTCTATCAAGAATCTTTTTCAACTTTAAAGCATGATCATCTTTATCGTATTTGCCAATATGCAAAACTCCGTATTGTAATAATTTTATTTTTGAGCCTTTAATTTCAATTACGCCATATCCCATGACGTTTGTGCCAGGATCAACGCCTAGTATTACTTTTTCAGTTTCCATTTTTTTTATTTATTAAAAGCTAAACTGATATTTAAAGAACATTCAAAAAGTACGATTTTAGCATTTCCATTTCTTTCAATAAATAAATGAGTTTCGGTAAGAATGTCTGTAATTTTTAAAATAATATCTATGCTTAATATTTTAGAGAAATTCTCAATGAAAGTAATTTCTTCATTTGTTTGTCTGATTAAAGCGGTTGCCCCTTCGATAAGAAGCATGCAACCACGGAGCTTTTCCAATCCATGCAATAATAAGTTTTTTTGATTTTCTCGACCTATTTTACTTAAATCTTCAGAAAATGTGAGCATTTCTGCATATTTTTTTCCATAGCACAACCGCATCCAAATAGCAAAAGTATTTTGGTTAGAATCTAAATTTTCATCTTTTAGTTTGATAGCTTTATTTAAACTTCCATCAGCAATAAAAGCGAGCTTTTTTGCCTTTTGAGAGTCGCAATCATGGTTTTTAATCAATTCATTTTCAATTTCGATATCTTCAAATTGAGGTATTTGTAAAATCTGGCATCTTGAAATAATGGTTGGCAATAATTTTTCTACATCGTTGCAAACCATAAAAAATAAAGTTTTTACAGGCGGTTCCTCCAACACTTTTAAAATAGTATTGGCTGCAGAAGTATTCATTAATTCGGGCAACCAAATAATTACGATTTTATATTCTGCTTGAAAAGCTTTCATGGAAATTGATTGAATTAAACCACGTCCTTCTTCCACAGGAATAGAAAATTGCTTATTTTCGGCATCAATATAATAGCCCCAATCGTGAATATCGGAGTAAGGATTTTGAAGTACAAAAGAGCGAAATTCTTTCAATAAATGATTTTTCAAATTCGATTTATCTACTTTTTCGAGCGATGCCATCGGAAAAATAAGATGCAAATCGGGATGTACTAATTTTTTAAATTGAAGACAAGAAGAACAAACGCCACAACTATCTGTATCTTGAGGATTTTCACAATTTATAAACTGAGCAAAAGCAAATGCAAATGCAAGATTTGCTCCACCTTCTCTGCCCACAAAAAGCTGTGCATGAGCCACATGCTGTTTTTTAATGGAAGAAATTAAAGTGTTTTTAATGTTTTCTGAACCTGAAATACTTGAAAATAACATTCTTTGTGATTTATGGCAATATAAAATTTGAATGAAAAATTAGACTATTATTTTGTAATTTACAAATAAAATCCGAAATTTACATCTATTAATAAAACACTCAGCCGAAACTGAGGCAAGTTTAAAAGATGAAAATACTTAATGAAATTACTAATGAAGCCTATTTAGTATTGCTTTATTATTGCTTTACGCCTTTAGAAAATCCCGAATCTTTTAGGCAAACACATCATGAATGGTGTTTAGAACATAACCTAACTGGAAGAATAATTATAGCTCCAGAAGGTTTGAATGGTACTGTTTCGGGTTCTCCCGAAAATTGTGAAGCCTATATGAAATATGTGAAATCTGATAAAAGATTTAAAAATATTGATTTTAAAATTGAAAAATCTCATAAACTAGCTTTTACAAAACTTCATGTTAGAACCAAAGATGAAATTGTTCATTCGGATTTAACGCATATTAAACCTTGGGAAAAAACTGGAATTCATATTGAACCAGCTGAGTTTAAAAAAATGAAAGACCAAGATGATGTAGTTGTAGTTGATTTTCGCTCTAATTACGAACACTCGGTTGGTAAATTTAAGGGTGCTGTTACTTTAGATATTGATAATTTTAGAGAGTTCCCTGATAAAATAAAGGAGTTAGAAAAGTATAAAGATAAAAAAATTATTACTTATTGCACAGGTGGAATTAAATGTGAAAAAGCGAGTGCTTATTTGCTCGATCAAGGATTTGAAAATGTTTACCAACTTCATGGCGGTATTATAAAATACGGAATTGAGGAAGGGGGAGAGGACTTTGAAGGTAAATGTTATGTTTTTGATAACCGTTTGGTGGTTGATGTAAATAAAATTAATCCTGTTGTTGCATCAAAATGTTATATTTGTCAAGAGCCATGCGATAGGATGATAAATTGTGCAAATGCTTTATGTAATAATCATGTTCCTATGTGCGAAAAATGTGGATGGGAAATGAAAGGTGCATGCAATGAAACCTGTAAATCTATGCCTGATATTAGAAAATATGATGGAACTGGGTATTATCAAAAAATATCGAATGGATATAATCCTTATATTGGATTGGTAAGAAAAAAACAAAAAATGTAGTTTTAATTTATAGGTTTAAAAATCAATATTTTTATAAATTAAAATCAATTTTATTATAAATATATAAATGACTTTAGGTTTTCGATTCGTAAGAAATTTGATTTATTGAACATTTAAAAAAGTTTATTCATTCTGAAATATTTTTTAAGTGAAGAAATGAAACTAATTTTCATTTTCTGGTGTAAGTAAATTTATATTGAGTCCACTATATATTTACAATTAAATTTTTAGAAAACCCCTTTCTTATTTCCCCAATGGGGAAAAGTTAAAAAGGAATTGTAATTATTTATTGGACTATATATATATTTAATCTTCTCATTTTGGTTTTTACATATAAAATTAAGGCAAAATGCATCAATTTGATACTAAATATATCAAATTGATGCATTTTATTTATAAATATTATAAAATTTGGCGTTTATATAGGAAAAATGAAACCAAAATTATTTTTTAATAAAATTTAGTTTAACTGTTTTATCTTTGCCAAATAATTGCATAAAATAAACGCCATTTTCTAATTTTGAAACATTGATTTCATTTCCAGAAACAATATTTTTTTCAAACAAAACTCCTAAATTATTAAAAATAGAATATGAACTTATGTTTGATTTTAAATATAATTTATCGGTGGCTGGATTTGGATACAAGATTAAATTTTCAATTTCTGAATCCTTTGAACTAGCAATTCTTGAAACTCCACCACCAACGGCTTGTTTTATTACTCCATCGTTTAATAAAGCATATACGAATCCATTATAAATTTTTATATCTGAAATTATGGTTCCTGTTGATTCATAAATAGCGGTTGAATTTCCTTCTTCAAAAATCTTTGAACCGTTGGCAAAATACCATTTTTCATTTGCATCTAAATCTGCATTTGCAGATGCACTAATAGTAGAGGTTATTGGGTTTAAAACCCAATTTCCAGCCTCTAAAGTATAAAATGTATTTGTAGTAGCACTTGATGTAATTAATTTCTGATTGCCATTTTCTGAAAGAAATAATCTGGTATATACGCCCCCGTTGGAAGTAGAAACTGTATTTCCAACACCCGTAAAAGATGTTCCAGAAAGTTTTTGGACAATTATATCATACACAAGTGCTCCATTTCTAAAAGCAACTTTTGCCATTGGGAAAATTAAATCTTTGTTGGAGTCAATAAAAGCGGATTTATCTTGAAAAGGAACTCCAGCTGAATTTGCTATCGTATTGGATATCCAAGTATTATTACTTAACTTATAAATAACAGAATTATCCAATGAAAGTCGTCCTTTTGCCAACACATAACAAACATCGTCTGAATCAACCAGCAAATCAAAAAAGTTGGAACTCGTAATACTTGTTGCAACACTAACCCAAGCATTATTTTCAAATTTCTTTACAACAATATGATAAGCAGAATTTTTAAATTCAGCATAGCCAACATAAATATTTGACCCATTTATTTCTATATCAACCGTAGTACTAATTGTTACGCCTTCTGAAGCATTGGGTAGATTTTCCCACGATATACCGTTATATTTTTTTACTTTTAGTAAAATATTACTTCCAGAAAGTCCTGCATCATATTCGGCAACATATATATCGTTATTACTAGCTATTTCAAAATCTCCCCCATTTCCAGTTCCCTTTTGTCCAATATAATCCCAAGAAAAAGAAAAGTTAAAAGCAAATAATGCCATCGTAATTGTAAGTTTTTTAATCATTTTTTTTAATTATTTATTTATCCTATTTCCTACTCTATAGGCTTTTCGGATTACGCCTTGTCAAAACTTTTCGACAGGCAAATTTGTGCTATAAAAATTACATTTTTTTATGAAGAAATCCAAAAAAAGGAAGTTTGGAAGTCTAAATTTATAAATTTATACCTTATAAAATCTTGTTTTTAAAGGCTGCTGGCGAAATGCCTGTGTTTTTTTTGAAAATAGAGTAAAAAGTAGAGCGTGAGTTAAAACCAGCCATTTCGCCTATTGCATCTACTTTTAAATGTTTTTGTTTGTCTGATATAAGTAATTTTTTAGCTTCTTCAATCCTAAAATTATTGATATAATCTGTAAAATTAACCCCAATGTTTTGATTAATGGTTTGAGAGAGTAAAGTGGGACTTACCTCTAACTCGTCAGCTAATTTTTGCAAATTTATTTCTGCATCAACATAACTTTTATATTTTTCGAGATGCAATTCTAACTTATTTTTAAGTTCAATTCCTTTATCACCTAAAATAGAGAGGTTTCTAATAGTTGATTTTGAATCTTTAATTTCTATTATAGGATTTGTAACTCTTTCATAAACAATATTGAATTGAAAATTCATATAAACAGTAAACGAATAAATAAACATTGAAACACATGGACCAACCACCATATCGCAAAAAATAACGGGTTTTGATAATAAAACCAATGAAATAAAACAACCTAAAAACATTATAACTGCAGCTATAATTTGATATTTTATAAAATCATTTGCCCATCGAAGTTTGAGTTGCAAAACCCAAAAAGCAGGATTTTCTTTGCTTATTTTAAAATTATTTAATTGTTTTTTTGCAATAATCATATAAAACATGGCATGAATAATAATAAAAAAATTTAAGATATTTACTAACAGATGTTCACCATTTAACATTTGTTTAAAATAAACTTCTTTTAACTCTTGAGAAATAAACAAGTAAGAAAGTCCGTAAATAAAGAATCCAACAGCAGGGATAAAGTGCCATTTCCATGATTTTGGTAATTCTTTTTCTTGCAAAAAAAACACTAATGCTAGTAAGATTGGTCCATAAATCAAATTTATTCCACCAAAACTCAACTGAGTAAACAAAATTGCAGAAACCTTGAAATAATACAATATTAAATTATTAATGGAGGTGTTGATTAATATTAAAATAAGAATTATCAAAAAATAAGTATCTTTTTGTTTGCTTTTCTTTAGTAATAAAAAAGTAATAAGTAAAGAAAAATTAAAAATAACGAACAAATTAATAAAAAGCATGTATTCTTGCATGAATATAATATCGATATAGCTATTATTTTTTCAAAAAAAGCTAATTTTAAACAAAAATTAAATTAGTAAAATTTTAAAATTTTTATTTTAACATTGATTTTTCAAAATTTCTTACATTAAAATAAACAAAAAAAAATAAGATTTTTCTGTTGTTTATTTTAATTAAAAGTAATATAAACTAATAATTTAAAGCAAATATAACCCTTTCTTTAGAAGGATTGCCTGTAAATACACATTTTCCTGTTTCTTGTATATTATCAATTGGAATGCAACGAATGGTTGCTTTTGTGGCTTCTTTTATTTTCTCTTCAGTTTCGCTTGTGCCGTCCCAGTGGGCAGAAATAAAGCCTATTTTATTGGTTATTGCATCTTTAAACTCATCCCAAGTGTTTACATTGTGCGTTTGTTTTTTTCTGAAATCAAATGCTTTTTGAAAGATATTTTTTTGAATTTCTGGTAATAATACTTCAATATGATGTACTAAATTATCTGCTGAAATAGAAGTTTTTTCTTTGGTATCTCTTCGAGCAACTTCGCACGTATTATTTTCCAAATCTCGTGGACCAATCGCAACCCTTACTGGCACACCTTTTAATTCATATTCAGCAAATTTCCAGCCTGTCGATTGTGTATCTCTGCTATCAAATTTGACAGAAATACCTTTTTTAACAAGCTCTGATTTCCAGATATTTACTTTTTCGGTAATGGCATTTAATTGTTCTTCAGTTTTGTAAATAGGAACAATAACAACTTGGATGGGTGCTAAATTTGGCGGTAAAACCAAACCCTCGTCATCAGAGTGAGCCATAATCAAAGCTCCCATCAATCTTGTGGAAACGCCCCAAGATGTACCCCAAACAAATTCTATTTTATTTTCTTTAGATGTAAATTTGCAGTCGAATGCTTTTGCAAAATTTTGTCCCAAAAAGTGCGAAGTTCCTGCTTGCAAAGCCTTTCCATCTTGCATCATGGCTTCTATACAATAGGTATCAATAGCACCTGCAAAGCGTTCGTTGGTAGTTTTTACACCTTTAATTACAGGCAAAGCAAGTATGTTTTCGGCAAAATCGGCATATACTTCTAGCATTTGTTTGGCTTCGATTTCAGCTTCGGCTTGAGTGGCGTGTGCAGTATGTCCTTCTTGCCACAAAAACTCGGTTGTTCGTAAGAATAACCGAGTTCTCATTTCCCATCTAACCACATTTGCCCATTGGTTTACCAAAATTGGTAAATCTCTGTAACTTTGAATCCAGTTTTTATACGTATTCCAAATGA
This sequence comes from Cytophagales bacterium, assembly GCA_004294265.1. Classification (GTDB taxonomy): domain Bacteria; phylum Bacteroidota; class Bacteroidia; order Cytophagales; family UBA9547; genus REAG01. The sequence goes on from REAG01000172.1 coordinate 15,861, forward strand.
TGGTTTCTGAAGTTGGTCTTACAATAAGTTCTTCTTCTAATTTTGCATCAGGATCAACAATTACACCACCACCGTTTGGGTCGTTTTTCAATCTATAATGTGTAACTACAGCACATTCTTTGGCAAAACCTTCCACATGACTTGCCTCTTTAGAAAGGTAAGATTTAGGAATAAATAGCGGAAAATAAGCATTGCTATGCCCCGTTTCTTTAAATCTTTTATCAAGTTCTTGTTGCATTTTTTCCCAAATCGAAAAGCCGTATGGTTTAATAACCATGCAGCCTCTCACATCGGAATTTTCGGCTAAATCAGCTGTTTTTACTAATTCATTGTACCAAGCTGAATAATCTTCTCTGCGTTTTGGGAGTTTTGCCACTTATTTTATCTTTTATTTTTTACAAATATAAACCCTATTGATTGAATGGCAAAAATATATTATTTTACTTTCTTTATTAGAATTTTTGTTTTTTAAATCTTTAAGTAATAAATGTATCTATAATGATTTTGAATAGCTCATTTAATTACCAAACACTCCAAAAAAACTGTTTTTTGAGTACCTTTCCCCTTGAGAAAAGGTTATTGAAAAGTTTTGTTAGAAATATTTATGTTTTACCTTTAACCCACATCGCAGCTGTCCCTTATAAAAGTTGTATTTTTTTTACAACCCCCATTCGCCATCGTTTCCAAACGGGGGCGGTTGAGTTAATCGCAGGGCAAACGCATTTAAGATTAATATTTTAAATAATTATAATTCTTATTAAAGTAAACGCATTTCTCCTAAGGGAGAAATGCTTTGAGTCTCATGCTGTTATGCAATTAATTAAGTTAAAAGCTGGGAATCTTACTTACTTTAAGTCCGATTTACTCCCCCTTTTTTTGATTTTACAAAGATAA
>REAG01000046.1 GCA_004294265.1 Cytophagales bacterium
TTTTAGATAAAAGAATAAAAAAGTAATAATTATTTGATTATTTAATAATAAAATTACTGATACTATGGGTTTGTATTAAAAAGTGATTGACGGCTATGCGCTCGGAGGGAGTAGTTTTTTGAAGTGCTAAAAAAAATGCGTTTTTAGTTAATAGAAACGCTTTTTGTGTTATATTTGCAAAGCTGTCGGATGTCAGTAGAAATTAATTCAAAAAATTTGGGTTTATTAGATAGAGATTTAGAACACGGAGGAATTTTTGTAAGTCAGTTGGATGACTTAATTAATTGGGCAAGGCTTTCATCGCTTTGGCCTATGGGTTTTGGGTTAGCTTGTTGTGCAATAGAAATGATGAGTAGCTATGCCTCAGGTTATGATTTAGATCGTTTTGGCGTAATTCCTCGCCCTTCTCCCCGCCAGTCTGATGTGCTTTTAGTTGCAGGAACGGTAACTTTCAAAATGGCAGATCGTATCAAAAGGCTTTATGAACAAATGCCAGAGCCTCGTTATGTAATTTCGATGGGTTCTTGTTCTAACTGCGGAGGTCCCTATTGGGAACATGGGTATCATGTAGTGAAAGGCGTGGATAGAATTATTCCTGTTGATGTATATGTGCCAGGATGCCCACCTCGACCAGAAGCTTTGATTGGCGGAATAATAAAATTACAAGAAAAAGTAAGAAATGAAAGTATAGTTAAAAATAAATTAGGCTTTGAAAAATTTTTATAACTTACTTTAAAACTTAAAGCACTAAAAAAACTGAACGTACCAATTTAAACCCTCAACTTCCTTTTTAAGCTCTGATTTTGATTTAATTGGAACTATTGAAAGATGATAAAGCTCTTTTGCATCGTTAAAATCGCAAACTGCCCAACCTTGTTTTGCAAAAGATTTTGCAACCATTGCCAGCATATTATCACTGCCTGTATATTCATCAATATCATTTGCCATCATATCAATATCGATATGATTTTCGATAATTAAACTTCTGAGAGCGAAAGAAATATCATCCCAAGAAGCTTTATCGTCAAAAAGTTGAGCTATATGATATTTAGTAATTTCAATCAAAAATTGAGCTTCCGAATCTGATTTTGAAGCAATTTCATTAACCACATTTTCAGCAGCTTTTGGAGAAATCAAACGTAATAATCTTGTTATTTTACTGATTTGTGAGGACATAAATATATTGGTTTATAACTATTAATTTTTCCAAATTTCCGGATTTTTACGCCATTCGATGAGCGAATCTATTTCATTTTTTGAATAAATATTATCTTTTTCACAACATGAAATTAAAGTTTTATAATCACATAAAGTTTCGAGTTTAATATTGGCAGAATTAAAATTTTGAGTGGCAATTTCAAAATTATAGGTAAAAATTGCCACCATGCCTTCAATTACAAAATTTGATTTAAGCATCGCTTCAGCTGCTTTGAGGGAGCTTCCGCCTGTTGAAATCAAATCTTCTACTAAAACTACTCTTTGGTTTGGCGTGATTTTCCCTTCAATTAAATTTTCCATTCCATGATTTTTTGGCGTTGGACGCACATACAAAAAAGGTAAATTTAAAGCTTCCGCTACCAAAGCTCCTTGAGGAATCCCGGCTGTAGCAACACCAGCAATAGCTTCTGCATTTGGGAATTTTGAATTTATTACTTCTACCAAACAATTTTTAATGAAAGTTCTCACTTCAGGAAATGAAAGTGCAAGTCTGTTATCGCAATAAATAGGTGAATTCCAACCCGAACTCCACTTAAAAGGCTCGTTAGGGCGTAATTTTATAGCCTCAATTCGTAAAAGTTCTTTGGCTATTTTAGTTGCAATTTCATTCATTTTTAATCGTAAATTTTACAAATATTATGAATTAATTTGATTAAACTAATAATTATTGTCAAAACTTTGTTAAAAAAAAATCTATTATCCATTCAATACAATGCTAAAATAAAAATAAAAACTATGAATTTAGTCGTGAAATTTGATTTATTTTGCAATATAAATTCAATAAAATTAGTAATAATTAATAGTAAATATAATGATAATCGTTAGTGTTAAAATTAATTCAGAAATTGAAAAAGTTTGGAAATATTGGACAGAACCCGCTCATATTCAACAATGGACTTTTGCCTCTGATGATTGGCACGTCCCTTTTGCAGAAAATAATTTAATTGTTGGCGGCAATTTTAAAACCACAATGGCAGACAAAGATAAGAGTTTTAGTTTTGATTTTGAAGGAATTTATACATTTATTATCGAAAATTCAAAAATTGAATATGTACTCGGAAATGGAAGAAAAGTAAAAATTCTTTTTGAATTAAAAAACAATTTAGTTGAAATTACTGAATCATTTGAACCTGAAACTGAAAATTCGGAAGAATTACAAAAAAATGGTTGGCAAGCCATTCTTGAAAACTTTAAAAATACGTAGAAAAAAATTAAAATCATATTTTCATCAAACACTTATTTATATGTCAAGAAAATTAGCAAGTATTCAAAAAATATTGGCATTAGAACCTATTGAAGGGGCAGATGCAATAGAAAAAGCCACCGTTTTGGGTTGGCAGTTGGTTGTCAAAAAAGGTGAATACAAAGCTGGAGATTTATGTGTGTATTGCGAAATAGACTGCCTCTTGCCCGATAAACCTGTATTTGAATTTATGAAAGCTCGTGGCTCAAGAGTAAGAACTATTCGTTTAAGAGGTCAAATATCTCAAGGAATTTGCTTTCCACTATCAATACTTCCTGCCGATTTTCAGATTGTTGAAGACGTAGATTGTACCGAAATTTTAGAAATTGAAAAATACGAAGCACCCATTCCAGCCTCTTTGGCAGGAAAAGTAAAAGGTCGTTTTCCTAATTTTATGCACAAAACGGACGAAACTCGGGTTCAAGTTTTGCAATTTTCGCTCGATAAACACAAAGGACAGACTTTTTATGTGGCAGAAAAATTAGATGGATGTTCTTGTACTTATTACTTAAAAGATGGAGAATTTGGCGTTTGTAGCCGCAATTTAGAACTTTTAGAAGACGATGAAAATTCACTCTGGAAAGTAGCTCGTCAGCTAGATATTGAAACAAAACTTCGCTCATTATCAGCTAACTATGCTTTGCAAGGCGAACTCATTGGCGAAGGCATTCAAAGTAATAAATATAAAATAAAAGGACAAGAATTTAGAGTTTTTAATATTTTTAATATTGATAAATACGAATACCTAAACTTTTTTGAATTTATAGATTTTGCAGCAAAGTTAGAAATAAAAACGGTGCCAATTTTAGATAAAAATTACGTTTTAGAAAATGAAATTCCTAAAATAATAAAACTAGCAACCATCAAAAGTACTTTGCAAAAAGACAGTTGGGCGGAAGGCATTGTGCTAAGACCATTGATAGAATTAAGAGATTTAGCAAACGAAAACTTACTTGGCGGAAGAGTTTCATTTAAAGCCATAAATCCAGAATTTTTATTAAAATATGGAGAATAAAACAGCTGAAAGTTCTTTTTTTAATATTTTAAATCATAAAATAGAAGCCCGAAAAGCCGAAAATAGTTTTAGAATACTTACAACTGAAAGTAATAAAATTGATTTTTATTCTAACGATTATCTAGGCTTATCAAGAAATCAAGTATTACAAAAAAATATAGATTCAAAATACAAAGAAATTACTGAAATTAATAAATTAGGAGCTACAGGTTCAAGATTAATTTCAGGAAATAGTATTTACTTTGAAAAAGTAGAATCTTACTTAGCTCAAGTTTTTGAATCCGAAAGTGCCCTAATTTTCAATTCTGGCTATGTGGCAAATTTAGCTTTATTGTCTTCTTTTCCTCAAAAAGGTGATACAATTTTATACGATGAACTTTGCCATGCAAGCCTCAAAGATGGCATGCGTTTGAGTTTTGCTGACCGTTATTCGTTTAAACACAACGATTTATTATCTCTTGAAATTTTAATAAAAAAAGCCAAAGGACAAGTTTTTATCATTACCGAAAGTGTGTTTAGTATGGACGGAGATGCAGCACCACTTGCTCATTTGGCTGATTTAGCTCAGAAATATGAAGCTCAACTTTTTGTAGATGAAGCACATAGCACAGGAATTTATGGAAAAAATGGCAGCGGATTAGTAAGTAATTTAGGATTAAGTTCAAAAATTCCTATTCGAGTGCATACTTTCGGTAAAGGAATGGGTTCTCACGGTGCTTGCATCACAGGTCCGAAAATTGTAAAAGATTATTTAATAAATTTCGCTCGCTCGTTTATTTACACAACCGCCATGACTTTGCATAATTTAGTAAGTATTCATGAAAGTTTTAAGTATTTAGAATTAAATTCTGATTTAGCAAAAAAACTGCATTTTAATATTCAATATTTTAAAGAAAAATTAAAAAATAATACACAAATTCTTCCTTCAGATAGTGCCATTCAAATAGTGATGGGCGATTGTATTGAACAAATTAAATCATTGGCAAATAAAATTCACTTAGAAAATATGATGGTTAAACCCATTTTATCGCCAACCGTAAAATTAGGAAGTGAAAGATTAAGAATTTGTTTACATTCTTTTAACACAACAAATGAAATTGACAGTTTAATTGATTGCTTAAAACAATAAGCAATGATTTGACTTAAAATAATGTAAACATTTTATTTTAAAAATTAAAAAATATTACATTTTCTTTATTAAAAAAATAATAATTGCGATAAAAAAGTAGAATTAACACAATTTTTAAAATATATTTTTGAGATAT
>REAG01000047.1 GCA_004294265.1 Cytophagales bacterium
GTGTTGTTTTTTTATAATTCACATCTATATTTTTAAAAATTGTACTTTTCTAAGAATAGTACTTTTTGTAATAATGAGTTGTCGGACGACAGTAATTTAAAACGTAAATTAAGAAATTAATAATTTCAAAAAATTATTATTTCTTTTTTCTAAGTCAAGTGTACTTGCCTAACTTGAAGTAGTATTTTTTTATTATATTTTTTAAATTAGGGTTATTTTTATTTGTGAAAGCTTCAAAAATGCACCAAAAATAAAATTATATTATTATCAAGGCTTCTATTTTTGAGGATTCTGTGCTTTCTTTGATGGATTTTGACGCAAAAATGGTGTTTAGTTTTATGAATAATACTAATAGCAACAATGGCTATGAAGTCAATAGTTTTCTTGAAGAGCTCAAAAAATCTTACGAATCTCAAATTGCTTCGCAAGCCGAAATCATTGGACAATTGGAGTTAGAAATTGCGGTTTTGAAAGGGAAGGTAAAAAAACTAAATTTTCTAACAACTTTTTTTAATCTAAAAAATTAAAATCTAGATTTTATAGAATTTTCAGTGATGAAACTATTTTTTTAATTTCTTTGAATTAAGATTAAAAATCAATAAAGTCAGATATTTATAAAAGCGTAAGTAAAATGAAAATTATAAAAAGTCATTTATAAAAATATTACCAATCACTTTTCATGTCAAATTTTGGTAAAACTCTTGTTGTAGAGTTCGTTTTTACCAAATCTTTCATTTCTATATCTAAAAATCTGTTTGGTAAACTTATTTTATAAACATCAAAATTATGGTCTTTATCGGCTGAGGCAGAGTTTAAGAAAGCATAATCAAGTCTATCTGATAAGATAAAACCTCTATCATCAGTTTTTGTGTTTACCATAGTTCCCATATTGAGTGGTTGAGACCAATTTTGCCAAGTATCATCCATTCTTCGTGTCATATAAACATCCGACCCGCCATAGCCAATATGTCCGTTGGAGCTAAAAAACAAAGTTTTGCCATCGTTTGCAAGGTAAGGATTATCTTCAGAGAAAAATGTATTTACTTGTGAACCAAGATGAATGGGTTCCGACCATTTTTTAGTTTCTTTGTTAAACATAGTTACATATAAATCTAATTCTCCGAAGCTTTTATCATCTTCAGCTGCATAAATTAAGTAATTTTCATCATAACTTAGAAAGTAATTTGTATTTGGATTTTTATTCACATATTTAGGGATTTCTATGGCTTCAGGAACTTTCCAAACGCCATTTGAATCTTTAGTAGATATAGAAACACCATCACCTGCAAATTCCCCAAATTTATTATATTTATTACCAACTACTAAAAATTCGCCAGAGTGACCAACTGATGCCACAAAGTTTGCCGCCTTGTTATTGAGAGGTCTTCCTATGTTTTGTAATTCGCTCCAATGCCCTAAATCGTCTTTTTTAGTAACCCAAATATCTTGACTATTTTCGCTGCCTGGACATTCTTTAACTAAATACATGGTGTTGCCATCAGGTGTGATTTTTGGATTAAAAAGAAAACAATCTCCTCCTTTAATATTTTCATCAATTAATACTTTTTTGAGGTCATATCCCCCTAAATTTGCTTCATAAGGAAGTAAATCAAAAGCTTCGTTGTATTTGGTTACCCCAATGCCTTTCATTAAATTCCATTTGTTTACATATTTATGATTAATTTCAATTTCTATACCTAAAACGGTTGCGAGTGGAAAAAAAACATGAAAATCATAGAATTTTACAATGGATGATTTGCCATTAAAAGTATAAACATTTTTTTTTGTTGAAGCATCAGAGAGTATAATATTTACGCTTTGAATGGTTCCTGAATTGAAAATACCGCCAATTAATAATTGCTCGGCAGCGATTGGTTTTTTTAGACCAACAATAATTTTATTTCTTTTTTCGATATTTAAAAATTTCAAAATATATCCTTCTGCAAAAGGGTCTATTTCTGAATAAAGATTGGTATCTGGATAAACATTGGCAGTTCCTAAAACCATATCAGCAAAATTATTTTCTTCTTGAAATTTATTTGAGAATTCTATTAATTTAGTTGCCCATATAATTTCTTGTGAATATAATAAGGTTGAAAATAATATGAATATAAATGTAAGACTTTTCATTTTTAGTGAGCAAATTTTTTTAATCAGAATAATATTTTTATAAATAAACTATTTTGTTAGGTTTGTTAATTCATATATCTCTAATTAAATGTAAATATAAATTTAAAATTTAATAATTTCAGAAAATAAAACTAATTATCTATTTATTTATTTATTTTACGTAAAATTTCTTTAAAGTTATTAAAACCGCATAAACATATAATTAAAATGTCATTTAGAATAGAAAAAGATACAATGGGGGAGGTAAAAGTACCTTTAACTGCCTATTGGGGAGCTCAAACGGAGCGTTCTCGTAATAATTTTAAAATCGGTCCCGAAGCCAGTATGCCCATTGAAATTGTGCATGCTTTTGCTTACCTTAAAAAAGCGGCTGCTCATGCCAATACCGAACTTGGTGTTTTGTCTGCCGATAAGCGAGATTTGATTTCTGGTGTTTGTGATGAAATTTTGACAGGTGCTTTGGATAAAGAGTTTCCTCTTGTGATTTGGCAAACAGGTTCTGGAACACAATCAAATATGAATGTAAACGAAGTGGTTGCCAATCGTGCTCATGTGCTAAAAGGTGGAAATCTTACTGATGATAAAAAGGTTTTGCATCCAAATGATGATGTCAATAAATCGCAATCATCAAACGATACGTATCCCACGGCAATGCATATTGCTGCTTATAAGCAAACTGTGGAAATTACAATTCCAGGAATAGAAAAATTGCGTGATACTTTAGTAAGAAAGTCTAACGATTTTTCCGAAATAGTAAAGACAGGTCGAACGCATTTTATGGATGCAACACCATTGACATTAGGACAAGAATTTTCGGGTTATGCCCAACAATTAACTAATTCGATTCGTGCCATAAAAAACGCTTTGGAAGTCGTAAAAGAATTGGCACTTGGCGGAACAGCCGTTGGTACAGGCTTAAATGCTCCAAAAGGGTATGATGTTTTAGTAGCAAAAAAAATTGCTGAATTTACAAAACTTCCTTTCATTACTGCACCCAATAAATTCGAAGCTTTGGCTGCACACGATGCCATGGTGGAACTTTCGGGAGCATTGAAACGCACCGCAGTTGCTTTGATGAAAGTCGCTAACGATATTCGTATGCTTTCGTCTGGACCTAGAAGTGGTATTGGCGAAATTGTAATTCCAGATAATGAACCAGGTTCTTCAATTATGCCTGGAAAAGTTAATCCAACGCAACCAGAAGCTATGACTATGGTTTGTGCTCAAGTGATGGGAAACGATGTTGCTGTTTCTATTGGTGGTTCGATGGGACATTTTGAATTGAATGTTTTTAAACCTTTGATAGCTACAAATGTACTGCAATCGGCTCGCTTAATTGGCGATGCTTGTGTGTCGTTTGACGAAAAATGTGCTCAAGGAATTACTGCAAACTTACCAATGATAAAACAACACATGGAAAATTCTTTGATGTTAGTAACGGCTCTTAATCCGCATGTTGGCTATGATAACGCAGCAAAAATCGCAAAAACTGCCCACAAAGAAGGTTCTACATTAAGAGAAGCAGCCATAAAACTTGGTTTAGTAACCGATGAGCAATTTACAGCTTGGGTTAAACCAGCTGAAATGGTTGGAAATTTGAAATAAAATAGTCAATATTTGTATTTTATTTAATTTTAATATGTTCTAAATTGCCTATTATTACATTTTATTTGTAATAATAGGCAATTTTTTAAGATTAAATTTTGTATTAAAATTATAAATTCTCTTCAATAATTTTTTTTATAATAAATCTTCATATAATTTTTTCAATCTTTCATGTTTTTCATTTTTCTTAATTTTATCTAAAAAAGGTTTGTAAGATTTATCTAAAATGTCAAGTTTTACTAAACCTTGAACAGCAGCATATCTTCCCCAAGGCGATTTTTCATTTTCGGCTTGAAACATTAAAAAATCTGCAATGTTTTTACGAACAGATTTTGAAACTTTCATACCATAATTTCCAAATTCGGTTGTGAGAGTGTATAAACCATTTCCTTTATTTTCATTTATTTTTTGTTTGAACCAATCAAAATGAGTGGAATCTGATTTTTTTGCATAATAATCAGCAAGTGTTAAAATAATTTCAATATTTTTCTTTTTTTAATAGGATAAAAGCATAAAAAAAGAATATATTTGCATATAAAATTAAGAAAAACAACTACTTATTTATGGATTATCAAACTGTTGCTAACAAAGTAAAAGATTTTATCACCTTGAAAGCAGAAATTCAACAAAAATTAGAAGAAATCAATCGCCTCGAAACCACTCCCCCACAATTAGAAAAAGATGTTTTAACGTGGGAAGAAGCAGTCGCTTTTGCAGAAAATAAAAAATCACATGCTGATACCCTCAACAAATTAAGAATGGGCATTATGAATAGACAAGAAATTGTTTTGAACAGAGAAAAAGAAATCGGCGAAATTTTACCCATTCAAAATCATTATATTTTATTCAAAATCAATTTGAACGAAACAGAAGAAACTTACAAAATAGGTTATTTCCCTGATTCTTATGGTTTTAGAATGGAAAAAATGATTCCTGATAATAATCAATAAAATATTTTTTGTAC